>JBGQIT010000062.1:0-10470 GCA_041498575.1 Gemmatimonadaceae bacterium | reverse complement strand
TCCGGAATCCGAGAGCCGTCTCGGCAGACCGAAGAGGCGCGCGACGCTGGGCATCTCGCTGTGGAATGCGGTGTCGAAGCACGCCACCTGAACGAGCGATGGCGCAAATCGCGAAACTTCGTCGATCGCGCGAAGCTCCGCCGGCAGATGGTCGGGCGCAAGCGGGATGACGTCTTGGAGCAAAGTGCGGACGTTGGAATCGATGCGCACCGGTTTGCGCAGCTTCGAGCCGCCGTGAACCAGGCGGTGTCCTACCCCTTGAATCGAGGCGAAACGGGAGTCGCGCTCCAGATAATGAAGGAGCTCCCCTGCCGCGGAATCCCGGTCGACGGCTAGCTGTCGGGATTCACTGTGGCCCGTGGAATCCGTGGTCCGCAATTGTCCGGTCCTTCGACCGGAATACTCAACCACACCGTGCAGCAGCGCATCATCGCCTTCAAAGAACGGAAAGAGACCGAACTTCAGCGTCGAAGAGCCGACGTTGAGTACGAGGATCGACGGCTCGTCCGCTAATGTCATGGACTGTCGCGCATTGAAAACACATCCCCAACGCGCCGTGGAGCGTCGCTCACGTCGATTCCGGCCTCTGCGCGCCCCATCGCCAATCCCGGATTTCCGGCATGTCTTCGCCATGCTCGCGTATATAGGCCGAATGCATCCTCAGCTTTTCGCGGCAGATGTCCAACACGTCGCTGGCCGTGACCTCGAGGCCGGAGCGCTTTATCGCGTCTTCGGCGAGGTGGAAACGATCCATGTCGTTCAGAACCGTCATGTCGAAAGGCGTGGTGGTCGTCCCCTCTTCCTTGTAGCCGCGCACGTGGAGATTCCCGTGATTGTGCCGCCGATAAGTCAGACGGTGGATGAGCCACGGATAACCGTGGAAGGCAAAGACGATCGGCTTGCTTCTCGTAAAGATTGCGTCGAACTCGGGATCGGGGAGGCCATGGGGATGCTCGCTTCGAGGCTGAAGCGTCATGAGATCAACCACGTTGACGACTCGCACCTTGAGCTTTGGAACAGTCGAGCGGAGCAGATCGACAGCTGCAAGAGTCTCCATGGTTGGCACATCACCGGCACAGGCCATTACGACATCAGGCTCACCACCTCCGTCGTTGCTCGCCCACTGCCAGATCCCGATTCCCATTTCGCAGTGGCGAACGGCCGAATCGATGTCGAGCCATTGAGGCTCGGGTTGCTTCCCCGCGACGATCACGTTGACATAGTTGCGGCTGCGGAGGCAATGATCGGTAACGGACAACAACGTGTTCGCGTCGGGCGGCAGGTAAACGCGAATGACATCGGCCTTCTTGTTGACCACATGGTCTATGAATCCGGGATCCTGGTGACTGAACCCGTTGTGATCCTGTCGCCACACGTGCGATGTCAGGAGGTAATTGAGGGAGGCGATGGGTATCCGCCATGGAATGTCGCGGGTGGTCTTGAGCCACTTCGCGTGCTGGTTGAACATCGAGTCGACGATGTGTATGAACGCTTCGTAGCAGGAGAAGAATCCATGGCGACCGGTCAGCAGGTAGCCTTCCAGCCAGCCCTGACACGCATGCTCGCTCAGCATCTCCATCACACGTCCGTCCGGCGAGACGTGATCGTCGTCGGGAATTATCCGGGCCACCGACTCCCGGCTCGTGACTTCGAACACAGCGCCGAGCCTGTTGGATGTGGTTTCGTCGGGACCCACCATCCGGAAGTTGCGCGCGTCGGCGTTCAGGGTTATCACGTCGCGCAGAAATTGTCCCATGACGCGGGTTGCCTCGCCTTCCGTTTCACCCGGGGAGCTGACGACGAGAGCGTAGTCGCGGAAATCGGGTAGTGTCAGATCCTTGAGCAACAGTCCGCCGTTCGCGTGGGGGTTTGCTCCCATCCGTCGCGTCCCGGTCGGCGCCAGCTCCGCCAACTCGGGAATCAATCGCCCGTTTCCGTCAAACAGCTCTTCGGGTCGGTAGCTGCGCATCCACTCCTCGAGCATCCGAAGATGCTCGGGGTTCGATGCAAGACCGGCGAGCGGAACCTGATGCGAGCGAAATGTCCCCTCTATTTTTTTCCCATCGACGAATGCAGGCCCGGTCCAGCCCTTTGGAGTGTTGAGCACGATCATCGGCCATGTCGGACGAGCAGTGAAGCCGTGCTCTCGAGCGTCACGCTGGATGCTCAGAATATCGGCGAGGATCTCGTCGAGCGTTGCGGCCATCAGTTGGTGCACGATCGCGGGGTCATCGCCCTCCACGAAGTACGGCCGATGACCGTAACCGCAAAGGAGGTCGGACAGCTCGGTCTTCGGGATCCGCGCCAGCACCGTAGGTCCCGCGATCTTGTATCCGTTCAGATGCAGAATCGGCAGCACGGCGCCGTCGTGCACTGGATTGAGAAACTTGTTCGAGTGCCAGCTCGTCGCGAGCGCTCCCGTTTCCGCTTCGCCATCTCCGATCACGCAACAGACCACGAGATCCGGATTGTCGAAAGCGGCTCCGTAGGCGTGGAGAAGGGAGTAGCCCAGCTCGCCTCCCTCGTTGATGGATCCCGGCGTTTCGGGCGATGCGTGGCTCGGGATACCACCGGGAAATGAAAACTGCTTGAAAAGTTTCCTGAGGCCTTTCTCGTCTTGCGAGATGTCTGGGTAGATCTCGCTGTAGGTGCCCTCGAGATACGTATTCGCCACCACACCGGGACCGCCGTGACCCGGACCGGCGATGAAAATGGCGTCGAGGTCATCGCGCTTTATCACCCGGTTCATATGGGCGTAAACGAAGTTCAGCCCCGGCGTAGTCCCCCAATGGCCGAGCAGTCGTGGCTTGACGTGGTCGAGCGTAAGCGGCTTCCGGAGAAGGGGATTGTCGAGCAGATATATCTGCCCGACAGACAGATAGTTCGCGGCCCGCCAGTATGCGTCGATGCGCATCAGGTCATCCGGCGACAGAGGCATGGCGTGAGTAGCATTGTCTTCGCTTTCAGTCGAACGATCGAGACGCGCTGGGATCGTTGTCATTGCGGAATGCCTCATCAATGGGTTGTCATGTCTAAGATGCGGTCTTGAACGTGATCCTCACTGGCATCACACTCAAACGGTCGAACAGCGTTCGCTCGGCTCGAATCGGCCACCAATCATAAAGGAAAATCTCGAGGGGACGCCACATCGCCACCCAGCCACCGATTACGATGCTTTCTCGAATGAGTGCGCTTATCTGATTCTCCCCCAAAGCACCGTGCACGAAGCCGGCGAGGGTGACGGCCACAGCGAGGAAGACGACGCCAATCAGCAGACTCGTCCGCCCGACTCGAAAAAGCTGGCTCAGCCTTCGCCTCGCACTAAGCGATCGTTGCCTGAAAAACTCGTGAATTGCGTCGCGAACGGTTTCCACTTGTTCTGGGACTCCGTGGCGGTCGACGTACACCTGGATGGCGAACTGGGCGTCACGTCGTGCAGCCCGGGCCCAGCTCACTATGAATTCTTCGGCCTTGGGGTCGAGATCTTTCTCGCGCGGCGGAGAGGGATCCATCGCATTGAACAGGAGGCTCAATTCGGCCACGTGCACCTCGATGAGCTCGCAGTTCCGAGAGATCTCGTCGCCAACCGTCACCTCATTTGCCATTGTCGCACCTTCAGCTTAGTCGTGCTCGATCTGCCAATGCAGATCGGCGCATGGTACATCCCTCGCTCGCTGTCGGGATTCGGGGCGCTATTCGCAGCGGCATTCGCCGTGTGGGCGCTCTGCAGCGCCAGAATCGGCAAGCCGGCAAAGGTCGCGGATACCTGACCTGACTCACCGGGCCCGCTCGCTGGCTCCAGAACTCGCATTCTCACATCCGCGAAGTTAGATCGTTCAGGCCAACGGCAGTGTGAACGAGGCCGTCGTGCCTTCACCTGGTTTGCTCTCGATCCAGATCCTGCCGCCATGCGCCTCGACGATGCCCTTCGCGATCGCGAGTCCGAGCCCCGCGCCCTGACGGTCAGTGCGTGAGGACTGCCAGTAGCGATCGAATACTCTCGGCAGGTGTTCGGCAGCGATTCCCTTGCCGCCGTCGACTATCGAGATAATGACGCCATCCGCATCTCTCCGCGCGCCGACTACGATTTTCGAGCCCCCTGGGGAAAATTTGATCGCGTTCCCTACCAGATTAGACAACGTCTGCTGAATCCGTTCACGATCCGCCATCACTTTCGGGAGGGGGGTCTCTATCTGGATGTCGAAGCTGATGCCTTTTTCCCCGACGAGTGGTCGCAGAGTCTGCAGCGAATCCGTTAGCAGGACCGAGGGGTCTACGGGCATCGCTGAGATCCTCAGCTTTCCTGCGTCCAGGCGATTTACATCGAGCAGGTCCCGGATAAGCGCGTCCATCTGCTCGGCTGCCTGCGCAATCAGCTCGATGCTGCCACGCGCCGGCTCTCCACCGTCCTCCGGAGCCCGGAGCAACGTACGGCTCAACATCTTGACCGCGGCCACGGGGTTTCTCAGGTCATGGGACACGACACCTAACATCTCGTTTCGCGCGCGCAAGCTCGCTCGCACTGTGTCGTGAAGGCGGGCGTTGTCGAGGGCGAGTGCCGTCAACCGGGCGAGGTCCTCGGCAAATCCGAGATCGTCGCCGTCGAAACTCCGCTTCGTCCGAAAAAGCGTCAGAGCTCCGATGAGCTGCTCCCGCGCCACCAGTGGAAGAAACAGGGCGCTCTGGGGATTCATCGCCTTCACCGCCTTCAGGTAGGCAGGACTGGCGCTCGCATCCATGAGGCGGGAGGCAGCGTTGGACTGTAACAATACCGGTAATGGCTTTCTGAGAATCTCTGTGAGCGGATGACCCTCTGACGGAACACGCGCTCCAGCCGTGGCGACCTCATCCAGGATTTCCTCGATGTCCGCATCGACATGGGCGGCCGCGCCGGCCAGGAAGCCGTTTCCGACTCTGTTTTCCAGAATGCAGCCATCAGCCATGGCCGGAACGGCCAGACGCGCGACCTGATTCAACGTCTCCGACGACCCGAACGAGGACGCCAGCTTCTCGCCAGCTTCCGCGAGGAACTGCTGCCTCTGTTCGAAGCGCTTGCGAACCGTCATGTCACGCAGCACGACGGAGTAGATGACGCTATCGCCCTGGTGGACTTGCGCAATTGCGGCTTCAGCCGGAAATTCCTCGCCGTTTTTCCGCACGCCCGCTATCTCGCGCCGCTCGCCCATTCGCCTGGCTTTTACCCGGGAGCGGCCAAACTCAGCAACGTGGTGCGGGTGAGCCGACCGGTAGCGGTCGGGAATCAGCGTCTCGATCCGCTGACCGACGATCTCGTCAGAGGTCCAGCCGAAGATGGCCTCAGCCCCCTTGTTGAAGAAAGTGATGCGCTGAAATGCGTCCATGCAGATGACCGCATCGGCCGCGATCTCCACGATTTCTGCCAGAATGTCGTGCGTTATCCGGTTGGGCATCTGTGTACGGTTATCCCCTACAGAGTGGGAGTCGTTTCCCCTTGAACAATCCTCCAACCCACGACAGAGTCAGCGCTGGCTGGATCGTAACTTGGGCGTGTGCCGGATCTACCAATAGGAGACGAAGTCCATGCCCGAAAACGACCAGCTAAAGATGCCCGCCGCTCTATTCGGTAAGAAGGGTTCGCGCCGGGATTTCCTGCGAAATACCGCCGTTACCGCCTTCGTGGGCAGCGGGTTGGCCGCGTGTTCCATCGACAAATCCGAGGCGCAGACGGCCTCGGTAAGCGATGCCGACCACAGTGGTGGCACATTGGCACCGAACCCGGCGCCGCTTTCCCCGGCGGCGGCTGCGGAGGCGATGGACAAGATGCACGAAGCGGGTATCAAGGCGTTTCCAGCGAAGACCGCGGGAAAAGGAAACCAATTGCTGCACCCTCGGATGGACAAAGGGGTGAAGGTCTACGAGCTGACGGCGAGAAAAATTGGCTGGGAGACCGCTCCTGGACAAACGGTCGAGGGATGGGCGTACAACGATCAGATCCCCGGTCCGCAGATCCGTGTCCGTGAGGGCGATCGCGTGCGTCTGATTCTCAAGAACGAGCTCCCTGAATCCACCGCCGTGCACTTTCACGGACTCGAGGTGCCCAACGACCAGGATGGCGTTCCATTTATCACTCAGCCTCCGATCAAGTCGGGACAGAGCCATACGTACGAGTTCACAGTCCCAAATTCGGGCTCACACATGTATCACTCGCACCACAACGCCGCGACCCAAGTCGGACTTGGACTGCTCGGCGCGTTCATCGTCGAACCGAAGAACCCGCTGCCGATCGAAAAGGCCGACATCGACTACGTGCTCGTCCTGAACGACGGCATGCACGGTTACACGTTCAACGGCAAGAGCTTCCCGGCGACCGAGCCGATCGTGGCCAAGAAGGGTCAGAAAGTTCGCATCAGGTTCATGAACGAGGGAATGATGATTCACCCGATGCACCTTCATGGGATGCACATGACCGTAATCGCGAAAGACGGATGGCCTCAACCAGCTCCATGGAAGTGTGACACGCTGAACATCGCGCCGGGCGAGCGGTGGGATGTCATCGTCAATTGCAATAATCCCGGGACATGGGCGTTCCACTGCCACATCCTCCCGCACGCCGAGTCGGATCACGGGATGTTCGGAATGGTTACCGCCCTAATTGTGACATGAGGTCCCCATGACAATGATCCAGCGCACACCCGGTAGCACGCAACTCATCCGCGGTACGAGTTCACCGCATCTTCCACCCTGGCTGCGCGCGCTCCTCGGGGTTCCCCTCGAGATCAAACTGCTCGGCGCAAATCTCATCATCCTGGGCATGGCCGTGCTAGTACTATTCGCGCCAACTCGTCTTCAGGCCGGACGAGTAACTGACGTCTACGTCGTCGTGGTGGCTTTGATGATTGGTGCGACCGTAAATCTTGCATTAGTGCGGCTCGCGCTTCGCCCGATCAACGATCTTCAGCGTGTGGCCAGACGGGTTTCCGAAGGTCGACTCGCCGAGCGAGTCCCGGCGTCCATCGTTGCCGACCGGGAGCTGACTCAACTTTCGACCACGATCAATAAGATGCTCGACAATCTCGAGGCCGGGCGCGACCGGATGCGAAAGCTGGGCGCGGAAGTTGTGTACGCCGAGGAAAGGGAACGGGCCGAGGTTGCCCGTGAGCTTCACGACTCGGTCGGCCAGACTCTCGCCGCCGCGACCTTTCAGATCGCCGCGGTAGCCCACGAGCTTGGAAGTCACACTGTCTCCACGCGATTGGCGGCGGTGCGTGAGCTGTTGCGCACGGCGTTGGAGGAAATCCGCAACGTCTCCCGCTCGTTGCATCCGCGCGTCGCAACCGATCTGGGCCTGCCGACAGCGCTCGAGGCTCTGGGCGACGCGACACAGCAGCGATCGCTCGTGGATGTCCAGGTCAACGTCGATATTTCAGGAGTAGTGATTCCCGCTGCGCTGTCGGCGACGCTCTACCGCGTGGCGCAGGAAGCGCTGCGCAACGTCGAGAGGCACGCCGACGCCGGTCAAGCCACCGTGTCGCTCCGTGCCAGACCTGGCTACGTCGAGCTAGAGGTCAGTGACGATGGTCGTGGATTTGAGGGGCCCCTGGAGAAGAAACGCGGGGAGTCCGGCTTGGCCGCGATTCGGGAGCGACTCTCGCTCGCCGGTGGCGAGCTGCATATTGATACGGCGGGGGATCGCGGCACGCGCGTCATCGCGTGGGTAGGAATGGACACGGAGGCAGCTTGAGAGATGGGGTTATCAGGGTAGTTCTCGTCGACGACCACGCCGTCGTGCGCGCCGGCCTGAAGGCCGTGCTAGGGAGCGCGAAGGACATCGAGGTCATCGGCGAAGGATCCACGGGCAAGGATGCGATTTCCCTGGCGGAGAGGCTCGATCCAGACGTCATCGTAATGGACCTCTCGATGGGCGAGATGGACGGCGCCGAGGCCACGAAGGCGCTGGTCGGGAAAAAGACGCGCGGAAAGGTGCTGATCCTCACGATGCACGCCGAGGATTCGTATCTCGTTCCGCTGCTCGAGGCGGGTGCCAGCGGATACCTGGTCAAGAGCGCCGCGGATCGCGAGCTCATCGATGCAGTTCGTGCCGTCGCTCATGGTGATGTCTACATGCAGCCGTCCGCTGCCCGCGCGCTGGCGCAACGGATCCAGCGCAGGGCGGAGCACGCCGACGAGCGCACCATGTTCGAGAAGCTCACCGAGCGCGAACAGAACGTCCTCAAGTTCGTCGCCCGTGGGTACAGCGCACCCGAGATTGGCGAGAAACTGTTCATCAGCCCCAAGACCGTCGATACGTATAAGCAGCGGATCAACGAGAAACTTGGGCTGGCGCACCGCAGCGATTACGTCGACTTCGCTCTGAAGATCGGTCTGCTCGCGGACTAGCCTTAGGCGGGGATTTCCGAGTCGAGGTCTGAACGATGCCAACGAGAAGACAGTTTGTATTAAAAGACAGTTTGTACTAACCGCGGCATCGGCTGCTTACGGGCAGTTCGCGTTTGCAATCGTGTTCCGCCGCGCGAATCGGGGTCAGACTCCCATGTTGAATTGCGCCTCATGGGACGCGTCGCAGTGATTATCGGCTGTCCTTCTGTCAGGACTGCGCGAAGATACCGCTGAACTACGGGCGGCAAGCCCTGGATTTCGTGAGAATCAATTTCTTGGCCGCGACGGCATCCCACGTCGCCCCAACCACCGTTCTCACTTTCTTCATATTGCACGCCAGAGTTCAGGGCCGAATGCAATCGCCCCGCTGGTGGATAAAGTTAAGGCGGGGAGGATTATTACGATTGCTCTAGACCACATGGAGATCGCGGACAGCGTCCCGTGCCATTTGACGCGTGCACTACCTCGCGTACGAACGACCGAACATGAGACCAAACAACCGCGGAATGCCAGTCGCCGGTGGGTCGTAGTCAATCGATACGCGAAGGCGAGTCTGCGAGCCGTCTGGCGTCAGGTCGAACCCCATGCGGTAAGGACCAATGACCAACAGTCGCGGCTCGCCGACAGTCTGCCACATCTTTCGCAAGGGCGGGTCCCGCAGCGTCACGATCTCATCGAGATAAAGTCTTATTCCAAATACTCGGCCGCGGAGTACGATGTGTGACCCGAGCGCTTGTCCATGCTCCGCGTCGAGCACCGTTTCCATCTTTCCCCATCCCATCTTCCACGAGCGGTTGCTCATGTGTGCGGACAACCTCGTCTGATCGTCGAGCCGAGCGAAGATCTGCTCCGGCGATGCGTGGATGGCAGCGCTGGATTCCTCATGCCGAGTGTACATCGGCACTCTCCTTCACGGCGCTCATGGCGTGAGCCGCGTGGCTGCGGCAACATTCCGGCAACTCTTGTCGCAGGATCTCCAGCGTGTGCGCCGCCTTCTCGATGAAGCCCTTGTTCGCGTCCACGACGTATCGATGCGGGTGGCCGTCCCAGGCTCTCAAGATTCGATCGTCGATGCGTCGCGCATCGACGGCGGATTCGACTCGCAGTGAATTCTGGTGGCCATATCCGTGTTGCTCGTCGGGAACGCGTAGATGAATCACTGCGTCGTACCGCTTCAGCGTGTCCGAGCGCGTCGTCCTAACTGATTCAAAGAAATCTCCAGGTCCTGGCCAGTACGCCCAACCGTCGATAGCGCCGCGATCGCACAGCACGATCCCGGCACCATCGGCTTCAGCGGCAGCCTCCAACTCAATCTGCACGTGGTAGATGGCGCGTTGAGCCGCGCAACGGACGCCGGTGTTGTCGTGGCGCGGAAAGCCCCCGCCGAAAACGATACCGGCGGCCTCCGACAGAACAACCACGTGATCACAAAGCGAGTGCCGGAGCAGTTCCAGCACGGCAGTCTTCCCCGCACCGGGACCTCCCGTGAGCACGATTCTGCGCCGGAGATGTTTTTCCCGGCACTCGCAGTGTCTCGTCACGTCGTCCGAGGAGTCGTAAGGCGATTGTAGAGCGCCGCCGTGACTCCGACAGCCAGCCCGACGTACGCGCCAAAGAGCACGATACCGGCAAGCAGGTTCGATACGGACAGCGGCCGAGTCATGCCGGTAACGTCTATGTGCAAGACCCAGCTCACGAATGCCGACGTCGGACCCGGCGCCATCGCGAAGAAGACACCGCAGATCCCAAACCCGATTGCGGTGATCAGTCCTGCCGATAGCCCGAGTGAAAGCGCTTTGATTCTCATACAGCCCTCCCGAAAACAGGTGAGACTTCCGTGATACCTTCTTCCCCTTCGGCTACAGGAGTCCGTGCCAACTCGCGCTCCCGAACGAGCGCGTAAACTGCCGGAATCACCACGAGCGTCAGGATCGTGCTCGAGACCATGCCGCCGACCATCGGCGCCGCGATGCGCTTCATGACGCTCGCGCCGGCGCCGTTCCCCCAGAGGATCGGGAGCAGCCCCGCCATGATCGCGGTTACGGTCATGATTTTTGGACGCACGCGCTCGACCGCGCCTTCGACGATCGCGTC
>JBGQIT010000061.1:0-10472 GCA_041498575.1 Gemmatimonadaceae bacterium | reverse complement strand
CTGCGCGTCGATCCGACGGGATTCACCCAGGTCTATTCCTGCACCGTCTTCGAGACCTGCGGTCCCGATCGCTTCAACAAGGACAACAGCAAGGTCTACATGGAGTCGAACAAGGGCAGTCCCGATCTCACGCGCCTCATTCTCTTCGATCCGGGCACCAAGACCGAGCAGCTCGTGGAATCGGATCCGCTCAATCGCGTCGACTTCGGCAACGCGACCTTCTCCGACGAGACCAATGAGCTTGTCGCGACATCGTACGAGGACGAGCGCACGCGCATCTATTGGAAGGACAAGAACTGGGAATCGGCCTACAACGACATCAAGAAGAGACTGCCTGGCAAAGAGATCACTCTCGGTTCCCACACCAATGACGAAAACAAGTGGATGATTGTCGCCTCGAGTGACAGGGAGCCCGGCGAGCGGTATCTGTGGGAGGCCGGCGAACCCGCCAAGCTCACCTTCCAGTACAAAGTGTTCGACAAGCTGCCGCGCGAAGAGCTCGCACAGCAGAAAGCCATCACCTACAAATCTTCCGACGGTCTCACGATCCCCGCGTACCTCACGCTGCCCGTTGGCGTGGCGCCAAAGAAACTTCCGCTCGTCGTCTACCCGCACGGTGGGCCGTGGGGGCGCGACAGCTGGGGCTATAGCTCCATCGCGCAGTTCCTCGCGAATCGCGGGTACGCCGTGCTGCAACCCAACTTCAGAGCGTCCACCGGTTACGGCAAGAAATTCCTCAACGCCGGCAACAACGAGTGGGGCCAGAAGATGCAGGACGACATTACCTACGGCGTTCGCTACCTGGTCTCGCAGGGAACCGTCGACCCCAAGCGTGTCGGAATAATGGGTGGCTCGTACGGCGGCTACGCCACGCTCGCGGGTCTCGCGTTCACCCCGGATGTATACGCAGCGGGCGTATCTATAGTAGGGCCTTCGAATCTCATCACACTGCTCAACTCCATTCCGCCGTACTGGGAATCCATCAGAACCATCTTCAACGAGCGGATGGGGAACCCGAACACGCCCGCCGGTCTAGCGCAGCTCCAGCGACAGTCACCGCTAAATTCCGCCGCCAAAATCAAGGCGCCGCTTCTCGTCGTCCAGGGAGCGAATGATCCACGCGTGAACAAGGCCGAGAGCGAGCAGATCGTCATCGCGCTGCGTGATCGTGGATTCCCCGTCGAGTACATCCTCGCACCCGACGAGGGTCACGGCTTCGCTCGGCCCATCAACAACCTCGTCCTGTTTACGACGGCCGAGAAATTCCTGGCGAAGCATCTGGGTGGGCGGTACGAGCAGAGCATGACTCCGGCGATCACCGAGCGGATGGCGGTACTGACGGTCGATCCGAAGACCGTGGTTCTGGCGAAGAAGGTGGTGGCGCCGGCGAGCGCTCCCACGCCCGCGACCAGCCTTACTCCTGGTACCATCACCTACAAGGCGCGGTTCGAAGTGCAAGGTCAGACTCTGCCGGTCGATCTCACGCGCACGCTGAAGGACCAGAACGGCGTGTGGCTCGTGACCGAGGACTCCTCGATGCCGATGGGGACCGCCAGCGATTCATCGTACTTCGATAAGAGCACGCTCCGGCTGACGAAGCGTGTCGTCCATCAAGGTCCAGTCATCATCGACGTGCAGTTCGCGGACAACAAGGCGACGGGCAAGATGACGATGAACGGACAGGAGCGGCCGATCAGCGCCGACCTGGGCGGCGTCCTTTTTGGCGACGGCGCGGGCGCTTCGGATGTCATCGGCTCGCTGCCACTCGCCGAGGGCTACACGACGACATTCCGGAACTTCGACCTGATGTCGCAGCAGGCAAAGTCGAAGGAGCTCAAGGTCTTGGGCAGCGAGAAGGTCACGGTTCCCGCGGGGACGTTCGATACGTGGAAGGTCGAGGTGACGACGGTCGACGGCACGGGTGAGAACACCACGCTGTACGTGGACAAGGCCACTCATCACGCGGTCAAGATCGTCACCATCCTTCCGCAGATGAACGGGGCCGTCATGACGGCGGAGATGGTCAAGTAAGTCGCATCTGGAACTGTCCGACTCATTCAGTTGTCTAAATGACTATGAAGCTTTCCCGAAAAACCCCGTGCGTGGCCGCGGCTGTGCTCGTCGCAGCGTGCAGCCCCTCCGTCACGACAAGCACCCCGCCAGTGCCGACTGATTTCCTCCAGGCCAACATCGATCCAACGGTGAACCCCGGCCAGGATTTCTTCACGTACGCCAACGGCGGCTGGTTGAAACGCAATCCCATTCCCAACACCGAATCGGCGTGGGGAATCGGCAACGTCGTGCGCGAGCAACTGTATCTCAACCTCCGCAGCATCAACGAGCAATCGGCGGCCACTTCCGCGCCGCCCGGTAGCGACCAGCAAAAGATCGGAGACTTCTGGGCCACGGCGATGGACACTGCCAAGGCGGAGCGCCTCGGGATTCACCCGCTCGACGGGGAGCTTGCCCGCATCGCCGCGATTCGGAACGCCAACGATGCGCTCGATGTCGCCTTTGCCGAGAATCCGCTTCAGATCGGATCGTTCTTCAACTTCGGCGTTTATCAGGACGAGAAGAAGAGCGACCTGATGTCGGTACACCTGAGTCAGGGCGGACTCGGGCTTCCCGATCGCGATTTCTACGTCAACCCCGACACCGGGGTCGCGCACATTCGCGACGAGTACGTCGCGCATATCGCTCGCACTCTCGTCATGCTCGGCCGGGACAACGCCGGCGCGAAAACGGCAGCCGCGAATGTCATGGCATTCGAAACCGCTCTCGCCAAGGCGTCGCGCAAGCTCGAGGACCTCCGCGATCCTGTCGCGAACTACAACAAGATGACGCCGGCGCAGCTGACGTCGAAGTACACGCCGTCGATCGCGTGGTCCGACCGGATCGCCGTATTTGGCGTGCGTACGGATTCCGTCGTCGTGGGACAGCCGGAATTCTTCACGGCGCTCCAGACACTGGTTCAATCGACCCCGGTGCCGGTTCTTCAGGATTACCTGCGCTATCAGCTCGTGACCTCGTACGCGCCGTATCTGAGCAATGCAGTGTACGCCGAACGGTTCAGCTTTTACAACCGTGTGCTCAACGGTCAAAAGGAGCCGCGGCTGCGCTGGAAGCGCGTCCTCGACGCCGAAGGCGACGCAATGGGGATGGTGCTCGGACGGATTTTCGTGAAGGAGTATTTCCCGCCCGTCGCCAAGAAACGATATGCCGACATGGTGGAGGCAATTCGCACGTCCTATCGCGACCGCATCAATCAGCTCGACTGGATGAGCGACTCCACCAAGGCGCGCGCGCTTCAAAAGCTTGCCGCGGTCTATCCCAAGGTCGGCTACCCCGACAAATGGAAGGACTACTCCGCCCTGGTCGTCGGCCGCAACTCCTATGCGGAGAACATGATGAACGCGGCCCGCTGGGGCTTCAACGACATGATCTCGAAGTTCGGCAAGCCCGTCGACCGAACCGAATGGGGGATGACTCCGCAGACGTACAACGCCTACTACAATCCTTCCAACAACGAGATCGTGCTGCCCGCCGCGATCTTCACCGTTCCGGGTGTGCCTGACTCGCTCGTCGATGACGCGGTCGCATACGGTTACGCGGCGGCGGGAACTATCGGCCACGAGATCACGCACGGCTTCGATGACGAAGGCCGTCAGTTCGACGCGGCGGGAAATCTCACCGATTGGTGGACCAGCGCCGACGCCACCAAATTCCAGCAGCGCGCCGACGTGATGGCTCGGCAGTTCGACGCCTACGAGCCAATGCCCGGGCTCCACATCAATGGCAAGGCGAGCCTCGGCGAAAACATCGCTGACTACGGCGGAGTTCTACTCGGCCTCGATGCCTTCAAGAAGACAGCGCAATACAAAGAAGGGAAGCCGATCGGCGGGCTCACTCCAGTCCAGCGGTACTTCCTGGGCTACGCTCTCGGGTGGATGACCCAACAGCGTGACGAGTCCCTGCGGCGCGGACTTCTGAGCGACGTGCACGCGCCGGCGAAATGGCGGGTGCTTGGTCCGCTCGCCAACATCCCGGAATTCTATGCAGCATTTGGGGTTACGCCGGGTCAACCGATGTACCGCCCCGATTCGCTTAGAGTCCGCATCTGGTAGCGTTTACTGTGGATGCCAGCCTCGCGGGCATCGCCCAACGCCGAGACAGTTGCGCGCCCCCAGCCTTCTGCTTAGCATTTATTCAATGACAACGTCCACGTTCTTCCGCCACACGCATAAGCACCACGGCCTCACGGGCCGCGGGGCGCTCTTGCGTGTGCACGTCAGATTATAGTCGACTAGTCAGACTCCACTCGCAGAGCTTCCGCAGCCCGTCCCATTCCTGGACGGGCTTTTTGTTTTCTACCACTCATCTCATGCTCAAGATCGCACTGCCAAACAAGGGACGACTCGCCGATGAAACGCGCGAGCTATTCGGGGATGCCGGACTGCCGGTGCTCTCGCGGGGAGATCGCGCGCTCTCGGCATCCCTCGGTGGCGAATTCGAGGCGCTGTTCGTTCGCGCGCAGGACATACCAGAGTTCGTTGCCGACGGCGTGGCCGACGTTGGAGTCACCGGCTGGGACCTCGTGTGCGAAGCGGCGCGCCCCGTCGAGCGACGACTCGACCTCGGTTTCGGCGAGTGCCGCCTGATCGCTGCCGCGCGCGAAGACAGCGTCATCACGAGCCTCGAGGAAATCGCACCGGGCACACGGATCGCGACCTCCTTCCCGAAGGTCACGCGGGATTTCTTCGACGCGCGGAGCCAGAACGTCGAGATCGTGCCCATATCGGGGGCGGCGGAAGTCGCACCGTTGCTGGGCATCGCCGAGGTGATCGTGGACATCACGTCGACGGGGTCGACGCTTAGGGTCAACGGGCTGCGCGAGATCGGGCTATTGCTTACTTCACGCGCGCAGCTCGTCACGAAATGCGACACCGTGTTCGAGCAGGCCAAGGGTGAGGCGCTCGACTCGCTCATCATGGCGCTCGATTCGGTGGTGAGAGCTCGCGGGAAGAGATATCTGATGGCGAATGTCCAGCGGAAATCGCTCGATGCCGTCAAGAAAATCATTCCCGGCATCAACGGACCGACCGTGATCGACATTCTGAACGGAGGCGATCGGGTTGCTGTCCACGCCGTGGTGGACGCCGACAGGGTTTATAAGACCATCAGCGCACTGAAGGCGCTCGACGCCACCGGAATTCTCGTCACGCGAGTGGAGCGCCTGATGCCATGAGCCGGGCGAGCGAGAAGAGCGCGGTGAGCCAGAAGATTGCGGAGCGCCGGAGCCCGACGATCGAGCGGGCGCGTTTGAGGTACACTGGCGCGCTGAGCGCGTTGTCTCCAGACGAACGCGACTCGCTGATGCGTAGAACACGTACGACGAGCTCGCTCGTGCGTGAACGGACCGAGGAGATCGTCCGTCGAGTGCGCAGCGATGGCGATCGCGCGTTGCGCGAGATGGCGGTTGCATTCGATGGAGTCTCGCTCGATGCCCTTGAGGTGCCACTGGGCGTCAGGCGGCGAGCCCTCGCGGAGATCGATCGGGCGCTACGCTCCGCTCTCGAGCATGCAGCGTGGAACATAACGCTCTTCCACTCGGCCGCTCCGCCACGAACCGTCGAAATAGAAACCGAGCCAGGTGTGACGGTCGGGCGAAGACCCGACCCTTTGCGGCGCGTCGGGATCTACTCGCCAGGCGGTCGCGCCGCGTATGCCAGTAGCGTACTGATGGCGGGGATTCCGGCGAAAGTGGCCCGCGTTTCCGAGATCATCCTCTGCTCGCCGCCGCAAGAGGACGGCTACCCGGCGAAGGTGGTGCTCGCGGCGTGCGAAATCGCCGGTGTGGATCGTGTGTTCGCGATCGGCGGAGCAGGCGCGATTGCCGCGATGGCGTACGGTACCGAGAGCGTTCCACGTGTCGACCGGATCGTCGGGCCAGGAAACGCCTACGTCGCCGAAGCGAAGCTCCAGGTCAGCAGAGATGTAGGGATAGACTCTCCCGCCGGTCCCAGCGAGTTGCTGGTAATCTGTGATGCGGATGCCGACGCGGAGGCGGTCGCACGCGAAGTCACCGCGCAAGCGGAGCACGACGTGAATGCTTGCGTTGTCGTCGTCGCTCTGGGCGAAGACGTTGCGTCCGCGATCACGGACGCAATCGAGCGGATCCTTCCGAGCGCGTCACGCGCCGATGTGGTCCGCTCGTCGCTGGAACAGCACGGGGCCGTGCTCCGCGCCGAATCGATCGCCGAAGCCGTCGAGTTTGCCGCCGAGTTCGCGCCGGAACACTTGCTGCTGGCGCTCGACGACGCGGAGCGCGTGCTACCCGACATCCGAAACGCGGGTTGCGTGTTTGTCGGTGAGCAATCGTCGGTGGTGTTCGGGGACTACATCACCGGCGGCAATCACGTCCTGCCGACGGGCGGTCTCGCGCGCAGCTATTCAGGACTCGGCCCGCTCGACTTCGTTCGCTGGACATCCTATCAGAAGCTGACGCGAGCGGCTGCTCGACGCCTTTCCGCCGACACCGCGGTCCTCGCCAATGCGGAGGGTTTGCCCGCGCACGCAGCCGCCGCCCTTGGCTGGAGCGACCAATGCTGACCGCGAACGAGAA
Source organism: Gemmatimonadaceae bacterium (assembly GCA_041498575.1). Taxonomy (GTDB): domain Bacteria; phylum Gemmatimonadota; class Gemmatimonadetes; order Gemmatimonadales; family Gemmatimonadaceae; genus UBA4720. The sequence goes on along the minus strand of JBGQIT010000061.1, from coordinate 3,850 downwards.
TCGCCGCACTGACTCGATCAGTGATCTGGCGCGCGAGAGCTATCGCGGAATCACACTTTACTCCGCGGTCGGCGGGCCATGCACGTTCGACCTGAGCGACAACACGAATCTCTGGGGTGCGCCGCCCGCGGCATTGCGCGCGCTCGCGACGGTCGGAGCGACAGAGGTCACACGGTATCCGAGTGCGTTCGAGCCGGGGCTCAGAAATGCGCTGGCCGATTATGCCGGCGTGTCGCCCGACACGATTGCCTGCGGCTGCGGCTCGGATGACGTGCTGGATTCGGCCATACGAGCTTTCGCCGAACCGGGCGAGCTGCTGTGCCTGCCCGATCCGTCGTTCAGCATGATCCCCGTCTTCGCGCGGACGAACGGGCTACGCCCCGTTGCGATCCCGCTCACCCGGTGGCTCGACGCCGATGTCGATGCGATGCTCGAGACAGGTGCGCGGATCATCTACCTTTGCTCGCCCAACAATCCGACGGGCACAGCGTTCTCCCGGAAGGCGGTCGAGCAAATCGTCGAGCGGGCCCCAGGGCTCGTGATCATTGATCAGGCGTACGTCGAGTTCGGCGGCGACAATTTTACCGATCTCGCCTCCAGCGGCAGGCCGGTTCTGGTGACGCGAACGATGTCCAAGGCGTTTGGCCTTGCTGGTCTGCGAGTGGGTTACGGTATCGGCTCACCGGAGCTGATCGCCGAAGTTCTCAAAGCGCGTGGTCCGTACAAGGTGAGCTCGGTGGCGGAGCGCGCGTCGATCGCAGCACTGGACGATGATCGCGACTGGGTGACTGAACGAGTCGACGAAGTCATCGCCAACCGCTCTCGTTTCCGCGCGGAGCTCGCGAAGCGTGGCATCGGCTCGCTGGAGTCGTCGGCCAATTTCGTTCTCATACCAGTCAACGATTGCGCTGCGTCGTCCGGGAAACTCGAGCGCGCGGGAATCTGTGCGCGCCCGTTCCGCGATCTCCCTGGAATCGGGGACGCGATGAGGATCGCGATTGGACCGTGGCAGATGATGCAACGCTGCCTCGACGCGCTGGTATGACCCACCTCGCGATCTTCGACTATGGCGCGGGCAACCTTCACTCGCTGGTGAAGGCGATCTCGACCGAGGAGAGAGTAATCTCAATCGAGACCGACCTTCGCGCGGCGATGAAAGCCGATCTGTTGGTGCTTCCCGGCGTCGGAGCCTTTGGCGCTGCCGCCAACGCAATGCGGAGCGCGCAAGCGGAGCTTGGATCCGCCCTCGCCGATGGGTTGCCGTGCCTGGGCATTTGCCTCGGCATGCAGCTCCTCTTCGATGCGAGCGAAGAGTCGCCCGGAGACGGAATCGGGTTCATCCCCGGCAACGTCACTCGGCTCCGCACGTCGACGGTTCCGCACATGGGTTGGAACGACGTCGAGTGGCGCAAGAACGGCGGCGAAGCAGGATCACACCTCGAAACGGCGTACTTCGCCAACGCCTATATCTGCGAGCCCGACGTCGAATCATCGATCCTCGCCTGGACGACCCATGAGGACGCGAAGTTCGCATCGGTCGTTCGAAGCGCGAATACGGTCGGCGTCCAGTTTCATCCCGAGAAGAGCTCGGGCACCGGATGCGCTTTCCTCAACGCGGTAATCGAGGGGCTGATCGAATGCAGGTGATTCCCGCGATCGATCTGCGCGACGGCGCATGCGTGCAGCTCGTCGGCGGATCGTACGCCGATGAGCGCGTTCGCATCGCTGATCCAGTGGCCGTCGCCGAGAACTGGGCGGGACTCGGATTTGGTCGCATTCATCTCGTCGACCTCGACGCCGCAACGGGGCGGGGATCGAATCGCGAGATCGTGAGAGCGATCCTGGCCGCGGGGACGATCAAACCGCCATCACGTGTAGCGGCCGGGGTCGGAGATGGCGGCAGCCCTCGTCCATCGCTTGAAATTCTGAAGCCCGCTGAGCTGCCGCGTGAACAGAGGTTGAAGGTGCAATGTGGCGGCGGAGTCCGAAATCTCAGCACGATTGCGGAGCTGTTCGCCGCCGGCGCATCAGAAGTCGTGCTGGGCACGCGCGCGATTGAGGATCGCCCCTGGCTCGACGACGTGGTTCTTTGCTACCCCAATAGAATCATCGTCGCTGCGGACACCAGAGGCCGCCAGCTCGTGACTCGCGGTTGGTCGGAAATCGATCCGCGGACCGTGATCGACTTCGTGGACCAGCTGACCTCGCTCCCCCTGGCCGCGATTCTGGTCACCGCGGTTGATAGAGAAGGCCGCATGGAAGGCCCCGACCTGGCTCTGATGGAAAAGGTCACCCTTCGGTCAAAGGTGCCAGTGCAAGCGTCGGGCGGAGTGCGCGGCGCTGACGACCTTCGCACGTTGGCCGAGGTGGGTGTGAGCGCCACGATCATTGGAATGGCGCTCTACACGGGCATGCTGGATTCGCAAACAATCATCGAGGAATTCCCGGAATGACCGTTACGAAGAGAGAGACGAGCGAAACCTCCATCCGCGTCGAGCTCAGGCGTGGGGGCGGCACAACGAAAATCGAAACGGGCAACGGGTTTCTCGATCACATGCTCAACGCCTTTGCCCGATACTCCGGACTGACCCTCGACGTAAAGGCGAGCAGCGATTTGAAGCACCATCTCGTCGAAGACGTCGCGCTCACGCTCGGTCGTGCTTTCAGAGAGATCATCCCGGCGGGAGCTGCGCGATACGGTAACCGTGTCGTGCCAATGGACGACGCGCTCGTGCAGGTCTCGGTCGACATCGGTGGGCGACCGTATTACGAGGGGCCGCTGCCCAGCCGCCTTTACGACCACTGGATGCGCTCATTCAGCAACGAGGCGCGCGCGACCATCCACGTCGTGGTCCTGCGTGGAAGCGATCGCCATCACGTGATCGAAGCCGCCTTCAAGGCGCTCGGACTCGCGCTTCGCGACGCTCTCACCGATACGGGAGAGACGGTAAGCACGAAAGGGTCCGTCTCACTGAGGGTGGAATAATGTTGACACACCGAGTGATCGCGTGCCTGGATGTAAAGGACGGTCGGGTGGTAAAGGGAACGCGCTTCGTGAACCTTCGCGATTCCGGCGATCCAGTTGTCCTCGCCGAGGGCTACGAGAAGCAGGGCGCGGATGAGATCGTTTTCCTCGACATCGCCGCGACGAATGAAGGGAGAGACACGCTGCTGGATCTCGTTCGTCGTACCGCCGAGCGATTGTTCATCCCGCTCACCGTTGGGGGAGGAATGCGCACGGTCGAGGACATTGCCAACGCATTACGCGCCGGCGCCGACAAGGTCGCGATCAATTCCGCCGCTGTCCGGCGTCCCCAGTTGTTGACGCAGGCGGCCTCCAGATTCGGATCGCAGTGCGTCGTTGCGAGCATCGACGCCCTGAAAAGGGGGGGAATCTGGGAAGTCCATGTCAATGGAGGCAGACAGCCGACCGGACTGGACGCCGTCGATTGGGCGAAACGATGCGCAGACCTTGGCGCTGGGGAGATCCTTCTCACAAGCATCGATCGTGACGGCGCCCGCTCCGGTTACGACATCGAGCTGTTGTCGCGAGTATCGCGCGCCGTTACGGTGCCGATCGTGGCATCAGGCGGCGCGGGCTCCGCTCGCGACGTTGTTGACGCGTTCATCCTCGGCGGCGTCGACGCGGCGCTCCTTGCCGGAGTTCTGCACGACGCTACCACGGATATCCGCAGCGTGAAATCGGCATTGCAAGCGGCCAGCATTCCGGTGAGGGCGGTCGCGTGACTGACATCGGGATTTACATGGACGCGGTCGCGGAAGTTGCCGGCATCGCTGGCGATATCGCGAGGGAGTATTACGGTGGCAATCCCGAAACCCGCACCAAGAG
>JBGQIT010000060.1:0-10515 GCA_041498575.1 Gemmatimonadaceae bacterium | reverse complement strand
GCCGCGGAGGGACGGGTTCGAAGGAGTCTCCTACCGCCGTTTCGGCGGGCGCTTCAACAATTTGCGCATGCGCGCGAGCTCCTTGTCCGACAGCCGACGTTGGTCCACGAGGTGAGCGAGGAGCTTGATCGGCGACCCGCCATAGATCTTGTCCAACACGCGGCCCAGGGCGGACTTTCCGGCTGCCTCGGGTTCGATCGCGGGAAAGTAGACGTGTGTCTTCCCCTCCCCACGCCGGTGAGAAACGTAACCCTTGATCTCGAGCGTCCGAATCATGCTGGAGATGCTCGTGTACGCCAGGTCCGGGTCGATCCGGTCCCGCACTTCGGTTACCGTTGCCTCGCCGAGGTCCCAGAGCACACTCATAATGTCCAGCTCGCGCTGGGTCAGATGGAGGTCCGTCAACGTTGGGAGAGTGGTGTTGGAGTTGTGGATGTCGCGCCTGATGTCATCGTGACGTGCGCATGCGGTCCCGTCGACAGTACGGGATGCGGCATCGCCAGCACGACAAACAGCAGACCAAGTGCGATCGCGGGCAGCAGGAATCTATGAAGATGCCTCAGTGGTGTCGGTGCGAGAAGTGCGGTGAGTCGGCGCTCGAGCGATCCCACTCCTCCCAGAAGCGCCGGCTGGAGGCGCGGACCGCCGCTCGCGGCCTGCGCCACCTTGAGCAGCAGCTCCCCGTACGCTGGAGCATCGCCGAGTCCTGATACTACCCGGTTGTCGCAGTCCATCTCGACCGCAAGGCACAGCCGACGCAGCTGCCACCACATGGCGAGATTCCACGGCATCAGGATCAGCGGGAGCGACGCTACGAAAAGAAGGCGCGCGTCGTGTGCTCTGCGGTGCTCCTCCTCGTGACGGATGACATATTGCCTCTGCGTTCCCGGCAGGGCGAGCACCCACCGCGGGACCAGGACGCGTGAGTGCCACAATCCGACCGTGGCAGGTCCCATCGAGTCGGTGACGACCACGGAAACACCATCGAGGATTGCTGGTCCACGCGCGTCGCCTCGTTCCCTGCGTGAGAGCCGTACCGCGCGTGAGACCCGCCACGCATTGGTCAGGGCCCACAAGAGCAGAACCGCGGACACGGTGAGCCATAGACGATTGATGGACGTGTCGTACGATTGGATATGCGCCCACCAGGCTGGGTCCAACGCGGTGATGGAGGCGGTTCCGAACGCGTGACCCAGGGGTGGCTGCAGCGCCTGCTGCACATCGGTGACGGACACTGCGTGGTGCCCCCGATAATAGCCAGGAACGATGATGGAGATCGGGATGGTGACACACCATACCCAGCGACGCGGAAACGTCGCGGGCAACACGCGCTCGACCATTACCCCCGCAACGACCAGGAGCATGCCGACGGCGTTCACATAGAGTATGCAGAGCATGATTGGCGGTCTCCTCCTCTGAGGCGTACGAGGAGATGTCGCATCCAGTTTCGTGAACCAGTCGGCAATCGAGCCGTAGCCGGCAACTAAGGGCCTGAAACTAAAAACTAAGTTATGCCGTATTCCGGGTCATGGATCACAAGTAGGGCGGCAACGTTCCCGGAGAGGCGACATGACGCGCACAGCGAACGCAAGGATTGCCGGCTTCACCTTTCTCTTCTACATCGCAGTGGGAGTTACCGCCATGGTGCTGTTCGGCCGAGCGACTGGCGGAGAGGGGATGGCGGCGAAGCTCGCGAGCATCGCTCAACACGCGACATACGTGCGCCTCACTGTGCTTCTCACGCTGCTCGCTGGTTTCTGCGCCCTGGTGCTCGCCGTGACACTCTATGCGATCACGCGCGACGAGGATCCCGATCTCGCAATGCTGGCCATGATGTGCCGCGTCGCTGAAGGGATCACCGGAATCTTCGTAGCGAGCACGCTTGGATTGCTCTGGCTCGCGACAACCACCGGAGCCAATGCACCCGACACCGCGGCAGCACACGCGCTCGGCGCGTTCCTTCTCGGAATGGACAAGTGGAGTCCAGCCGCGATTCTCTTCGCCGTGGGCAGCACCCTGTTCTCCTGGCTCCTTCTCCGCGGCCGCATGATTCCTGTGGCGCTGGCCTGGCTCGGCGTGTTTGCGTCGGTCCTGCTGGTCGTGATTCTTCCACTGCAGCTCGTCGGATGGGCTGGCAGCCCGATCACGACGCTCATGTGGTTACCGGCGTTGGTGTTCGAGCTGGGGCTGGCGCTGTGGCTCCTCGTTAGAGGCGTCGCCCAGCCGGCGCGGAGGCAATCGGCGTGACCCTGCTACCCATACACATCATCGCTGGATCGATTGCAATCGTTGCTGGATTCATTTCGGTCTTTGCGCTCAAGGGAGCGAAGCTACACCGCAAGAGCGGGATGATTTTTGTCTATTCCATGGTGGTCCTGTCCCTGACCGGAGCAGTGATAGCCACTCTGAAACACCAGACGGCCAACATCATTGGCGGCTCGCTGGCCTTCTATATGGTGACTACCGCGTTTCTTACGGTCCGTCCCCGCGATCAGCGGTCTCGTTGGTTCGACGCCGGCGCTTTCGTCGTTGGAATGACCGTAGGCGCTCTTATCATCAAGACCGGTTTTGAGGCGCTGAACAGTGGCACCGGTAAAATGAACGGGGTGCCGGCTGGGATGATGTTCTTCCTCGGCACTGTGGCGATGCTCGCCGCGTTGGGGGACATACGAATGATGCGGGCGGGGGGTCTCCAGGGCGCACAACGCATCGCAAGGCATTTATGGCGCATGTGCTTTTCGCTGTTCATCGCCTCCGGTTCCTTTTTTCTCGGCCAGGCAAAGGTTATCCCGAAGCCCATACGGATCTTTCCCTTGCTGGCCATTCCGGCGCTGTTGCCGTTGGTGCTCATGCTCTACTGGCTGGCGCGCGTGTTGTTCACCCGATGGTATCAGCATCAACGGCAGGCTTTCAGCGAAACCTCGCGGCGGACGCGTGTTATCTCGCCGCACCCGGGCAGCCAATAACTAGAAACTAAGTTATAAGGCATCTCGTAGTAGTTAGGAAATGGGCTCGCCGCGCACGACCGATGCTCGGTCGCGGCCTTCCCAACAGCCTCTTCCTCACTCCGAGACTCACATGCGAATCCCAACTCGACTGCTCGTGCTGCCATTACTCATCGCCTACCCCGAGCGGGCAGTACTCAGTGCGCAGACTGCGCACGTCAACGCACAGGCAGACACCATCCCCCCCAGCGTCCGTTGGAACCGGCTCGTCCCGAAACTCGTTGATGAGTCCGCGGCCAGACGGCGAGCGGCCAGGACCGCCGCGGCCGGCGACTCCGCCGCGTTGCGCCGAATCGCGCAGACCCCGCCGCCGATACTCTTTCGCGTATACACCCTTCTCAGCGTAGCGCAATACGGGGCGGCGAACTCCGCGCGCGGCGACCGCGCCGTCTCCTCCGACGTAGCAGTCGCCGCCGCATCCGCCGCCGTGCTCACGGAACTGTTCACGGACTCCGCAGTGCGCGCATTAATCGCCCGGGAGCTGGCTCGAGACATTGATCAGGCACGAACCGGATCGCGCGGAGCGGAGCTGGCGATGGCCGGCACACGTCTGGGAGAGGATGTCGCCAGTCGCGTGATCGCCTGGGCACCGCCGCTGCCCATCCTCGCCGCACCCTGGAAAGGCACCATCCCTACGGGGCCGGGCATGTGGTACAGCGCTCCGGGCATCCCTCCGATAGGAATCTTTATGACGCAGGCGCGGACCTGGTTGCTCGACTCGACGTCGCAGTTCCGTCCCGGGCCGCCTCCAGCGTTCGGTTCGCCGGCGCACCAGGCAGCACTCGAGGAAGTCCGACGGGTCGCTCGAGGCCGGACTCCTGAACAGACGAGGCTGGCGCAAAAATGGAATGCCGTGGACCCGTGGGCCCCATGGAACGAGACCGCATCCGCCGCGATTCTCCGCCACCACCTGTCGGACGCCGAAGCAGCGCGCGTGCTCGCCGTGCTGAACGCCGCCTCATCGGATGCCGTCATTGCCTGCTTCGAGGCCAAGTATCACTACTGGTCGATCCGGCCCTCACAGGCCGACACGACCATCGTGCTTGCTGACAGCGTCAGTCTGCCGAACTTCCCGTCCTACCCCTCGGGCCACGCCTGCAGCGCCGGAGCCTTCGACGCAGTACTCGGACATTATTTCCCACGGGACCGCGCGGAGTTCACCCGGATCGCCGAAGAGCAGGCCATGTCGCGGCTCTACGGAGGGATTCACTATCGCTTCGATGACGACGTGGGCCTGGCGCTCGGAAGGGTGGTGGCCCGGCATGCCGTGGAGCGGGAGAGGCGTGGAGCGCTGAACGCGTGGCGTACCGCGCGGGTGGCGCACTAACCGTAGCGCCTCCAGCTGTGTGCTCTTCGGCGCGAGTGCGGGGCGACGTCCCGTGAAGGACCTCCGCGCCGAAGATGCCCGCAGCGTTAACCTAGATTGCGCGCGTATGCCGCCCTGCGTAGCCTTCGGCGGATCAGAACTCCTCGCGATCAACTCCGTCCATAGTCGAAATGTCAGTGACCAAAGCGTACGCGGCCCAGGGCCCGGCCACTCCTCTCGCTCCTTTCCAGATTGACCGCCGGGAGCTGAGGCCGAACGACGTGCAGCTCGAGATTCTCTATTGTGGCGTTTGCCACTCCGACATCCACATGGTTCGCAACGAGTGGAAGCAGACGATTTATCCCATCGTTCCCGGCCACGAGATCGTCGGCAGAGTAACCGCAGTCGGCGGCAAGGCGACGAAATTCAAGCGCGGTGATGTCGCCGGCGTCGGAGTCATGGTCGATTCGGACCGGGTGTGCGTCAACTGCAAGAAGGGTCTCGAGCAATACTGCAAAGGCGGCATGGTGGGAACGTACAGCGCCCGCGACAGAATCAGCGGCGAGGTAACACAGGGCGGCTATTCAAAGCAGATCGTCGTCCACGAGGATTTTGTTTTCCGCGTCTCGGACAAGCTGCCGCTCGCCGAAGTGGCGCCGCTTCTCTGTGCCGGCATCACCACTTATTCGCCGCTTCGCCATTGGAAAGTTGGCAAAGGCCACAAGCTGGGCGTGGTAGGACTTGGCGGCCTCGGCCACATGGCGGTGAAGTTCGGTGCCTCGTTCGGTGCCGAGGTAACTATGCTCAGCACATCGCCCGGAAAGGAAAAGGACGCGCGACGTCTGGGAGCGCACAAGTTCGCGCTCACGAGCGATGCCGGGCAACTGAAGCGGCTGGCTGGATACTTCGACTTCATCATCGATACCGTTTCGGCAAAACACGATTACAACCTGTATCTCGATCTGCTCGACACCGATGGCGTGATGATGTGCGTCGGGGCACCGCCCACACCGGCGGAAGTGGCCCTGTTCACCCTCATCGGCGGTCGACGGAGCCTGGCGGGATCAGGGATCGGTGGCATTCCCGAAACGCAAGAGATGTTGGACTACTGCGCGAAGCACGGCATCACCTCCGACATCGAGCTGATAGACATCGCCTCCGTAAACAAAGCCTTCGAGCGCGTCCTGAAAAGCGACGTACGCTACCGGTTCGTGATCGACATGGCGTCGTTGACCTGACCGGGTTTCCGCGGCACAACCGTCCTCTGTGGCGGCCTGAGTGGGTAAATTGAGGGCATGCCCACCAACGCCGCATCCCATCGTTCGCTTCCGCAGGAAACGAAGAGCAACTCCCTCGCTGAGCGCCTCCGTGCAGCCGCGGATCTGCTCGAGACGATTGTCGCCGATCGATCCCTGCTCGCCGATATTCCAGAGGCTGATCGCAACCGGCTTCTGAATGCCGCCGGTCGCGTCTCACGCCCCGACGCGCTCGGCCGCCGCCAGCTTCTGAAGGTCGTCAAACGGAAGAAGAGAGCCGAGAAAGTGGAGCGGGCGGAAAGTGTCCTCGCGGCAACCGGCATCCGCAAATTGCGCCGGCAGCCGGTCTTCATCACTTCACCGAACATCTATCCGCCCAAATCGGACGAGCTGCTCACCAACGGGGAGCCTCGTAGCAACGACGAGCCTGTCCCCGAGACTGAAGACCCTCGCAAGTGCTACGTCTGCAAGAAGGAATTCTCGACGGTCCACCATTTCTACGACCGCCTGTGCCTCACCTGCGCCGAGGAGAATTTCGTTAAGCGTACGGAGCTCGCGGACCTGAGTGGCCGCGTCGCCCTGCTCACTGGTGGTCGCGTGAAGATCGGCTTTCAGGCGGGGATCAAGCTCCTTCGCGCGGGCGCGCGTCTCATCGTCACTACGCGGTTTCCGCGCGACTCGGCAGCTCGCTACGCTCGCGAGGCCGATTTCGGCGAGTGGGCCGATCGGCTCGAGATCTACGGGCTCGACCTGAGACACCCGCCGAGCGTCGAAGCATTCTGCCGGGAAGTGCTGGCGACGGAGCAACGACTGGACTTCATCATCAACAACGCGTGTCAGACCGTCCGCCGCCCGCCCGCCTTTTACGAACACATGAGGGAAACGGAAACGGCGGCGCTCAGCTCAATGCCCGCGCAGGTGCGACGCCTGCTCGGCACGTACGAGGATCCGCACGCAAACCATGCGATCCACAGGAAGTCGGAAGTCTCGCTCCTTGCGCGCGGACTTCAGGAGGAAAGCGATCTCTTTCCGCAGGGGTTGCTCGACCAGGACTCTCAGCAGCTGGATCTCCGCGGACGCAATTCCTGGAGGTTGCTGTTGGCGGAAGTCCCGTCGGTGGAGCTGCTCGAGGTTCACCTCGTCAATGCAATCGCGCCGTTCATCATCAATGCGCGGCTGAAGCCATTAATGACGCGCACTCCCCAGCGCGACAAACACATCGTGAACGTGTCTGCGGTCGAGGGACAATTCTACCGCTCGCACAAGACTGTTCGGCACCCGCACACGAACATGGCGAAAGCGGCACTCAACATGATGACTCGAACCTCGGCCGCCGACTATGTCGCCGACGGAATCCACATGAATAGCGTCGATACGGGATGGATCACAGACGAGGATCCGGAGGAGATTGCGGCGCGGAAAACCGCCGAGCATCGCTTCCATCCTCCGTTGGACATCGTGGATGGCGCGGCAAGAATTGTTGACCCGATTATTTCCGGGTTCAACACCGGCGTTCATGTGTGGGGCAAGTTCCTCAAGGACTATCGCTCGACCGACTGGTAGAATCGCACTGCCGGTATAAAGATGAGACGATGTCGACGCAACAAATGACCGACGACACGCGGATCGAATCGACCAGAATCGGCCCCGGCGATCCGCGGTATCTCGCGGTGGTCAATAAGCGTTTCAATAAGCGGTTCCGCGCGAGCCCGGACTACGTCCGGCTGGTCAGCTCGACCGATCAAGTCGTGTCGGCAGTAGAGGAGGCGGTGAGAGAAGGGCGTCGTCTCGTCGTGACGAGTGGCGGGCACTGCCTCGAGGGATTCGTATCGGATCCCGACGTGCGGGTGATCATCGATCTCTCACCCATGAAGCGCGTGTACTACGACGCTGAGATGAACGCAGTGGCCGTGGAGTGTGGCGCTACGGTGGGCGAGACGCTCCGGACGCTGTTCAAAAATTGGGGAGTAGTGATACCGCTCGGCGAATACCCGGAGATCGGTATGGGCGGGCACGTAGTCGGTGGCGCCTTTGGTTTCCTCTGCCGACAGCTCGGCCTCGCAGCTGACTATCTGTACGCCGTCGAGGTAGTTACGGTCGACGAGGACGGACGGGCGAGCAACGTCGTGGCAACGCGGGAAGAGTCCGACCCGAATCGCGACTTATGGTGGGCACATACTGGCGGGGGCGGTGGCAACTTCGGCGTCGTCACCCGGTACTGGTTCCGATCGCGCGGCGCGTCAGGTGAGGATCCCGCCAAACTGTTGCCTCGTGCGCCGGAGTCGATCACAACTTTCAAAGCGGAATGGAATTGGAGTGACATCGACCAGTCATCCTTCCTGAGACTCCTCGAGAATCACGGGATCTGGAGCGAGCGAAACAGTGACGCCGATTCTCCGAGCGCATCGCTCTGGACTCTCCTGATCGTCCATCGCAAGCAGCTCGGCAAAATCATCATCCGTGGTTTGAGCACGGCCGGCAAAGCCGCGGAGCGACAAATCGACGATTACCTCGCGGCGCTGGGCGAGGGAATCCCCGTACCGCAGGGTCAGGAGGTCGCGACGATGTCCTGGCTCGATTTCGCCCTGAATCCGTTTCCCGATCTGTTCGCGACGCCGCCCGGCGGCGTGAGTGCCAAGGTGAAGGACGCGTTGCTCAAGAAACGGCTCACCGACCGCCAGATCGCCGTCGCGTACGATTTCATGACGCGCACTGACTATGACGTCATGGCTGGCGTGATTGGGTTCGCGACTTATGGCGGGCGTATCAATGCCGTCGCACCCGACGCGACCGCGTCCGCGCAGCGCGACTCGATTTTCGACATGGCGTGCAACACGGGGTGGATCGATCCTGAGGACGCGGAGAAGAACCTGAAGTGGGTGCGTGCGTTCTATCGGGATCTATTTGCGGAGAGCGGAGGTGTCCCGGTGCCGGGCGATGCGTACGAGGGCGGGTTCATCAATCATCCCGACGCCGACCTCGCGGACCCGGCCTTGAATACTTCGGGCGTCCCCTGGCACACGTTCTATTACAAGGAGAACTACGCGCGTCTGCAGCGGATCAAGGCGCGATACGACCCGCGGGATGTGTTCCGGCATGCATTGTCGATCGGGGTAAGATGATTTAGCAAGTGAGATCCGCCGATGGCGAAACCTTGCACGAGTCGGCCTCGTACGCAGGTACGCACCGGTAGCCTGGGCTCGATGACTTTCTGGCGCGAGCTCGGTGCGAGCATCAGCGGAGAACAACACAAATGTCCAGCGGGAGACGGCTGTGGCGGCGAGGGCTGGAAGTCGCGGCGTGGATAGTCGTGATTCCCGCTATCGTCGTATCGCTGATGAATGCGGAGCTGTTCCGCCTGGCCATCGGCGCGTTTGGCCCGCCCCCCGATGCCGGGATGATCCGCTTCCTTTTGCTCGGCATCGCGCTGGCAGGATTCGCATTTTGGCGCGCGCGACACGCCGGCGCGTCGGAGCGTGCGATGGCGATCCGGAGCGCGGCTCTCGTGTTAGCAGCGCTCGCCACGGTGCTCGTCGTGATTGCGCGCAGCAGAGACGTTCGCCGCCGCGACGTGACGTTCGATGGCAACGGCATTCGCATCGGTGCGACGATCTACGAGCCACTCACCCAAGGTCGGCATCCGGCGGTCGTCTTCGTTCCGGGAAGCGCGCCGTTCAAGCGAGGATTGTACGCATTGTGGGCCGAGCATCTCGCGCGACTTGGCGTCATGTCGATCGTTCCGGACAAACGGGGCGTCGGGGGAACCGGCGGCGCCTTCGAACGTAACAACAACTCGTCCAAAGCAAACCTCGAGCTGCTCGCTGGTGACGCCGTTGCGGCACTCGATTACGCCACGAAACTGCCGAACGTGGACGCGGCCCGGCTCGGCTTGTTCGGGGTGAGTCAGGGAGGCTGGACTGCGCCGATGGCAGCGAACTCCACCGATCGAGCGCGATTCATCATCATGGTAACCGGACCTGCTGTCAGCGTGCGAGAAGAAGGTACGTGGAGCGACTTACGGGGAGATGACCAACGGGCCGCGCGATTGAGTCGCGTCGCGGCGGAGCACGTGATGGACACGGTGACGCCTGGAGGCGTGGATCCACGGTCGCTCCTGGCTGCGTTGAAGATTCCAGGCCTGTGGTTATTCGGCTCGGATGACGCGAGCATACCGACGCGCAGAAGCGTGATGGTGTTGGACTCGGCCGTACGCGCGCTGAACAAGCACTTCACGTTCGATAGCGCCCCCGGTTACGGCCACCTGGTAATGGGCCGACCGAACGGACTCTTGCTTCACGTTGCGCCATCATCGTGGCGCGCGATAGACGATTGGGTAGAGCGCGAACTCCTGGCGCGATGAATTCCGTGTGGCATGATATGGCGCGACCCGGACGCGCGGGCAACAACTTGGGACGCCGAGTCATGGCAGGCAGGAGTCAATTCGCTTACGCTTCGAGTCGATTGGATTTTGATCCTGCAGTCATCGACTCGAACACCAGACAAAGAGGCAGCAATGAAAGAACGGACCAACGCCCTCGCCGATCGACTCGAGCAAGGCTCACGCGCGCTCGCCGAGTTCGCCAGCTCACTTACGGATGAAGAGTGGAATACCCCGATACCGCATGATGGACGAACGGTCGGCGTCGTCGTGCACCACGTTGCCAGCGTCTACCCGGTCGAGATCGATCTCGCGCAGACAATCGCCAAGGGAAGTCCGGTCATCGGCGTGACCAGCGATGTAATCAACCAGATGAACGCATCCCATGCGGAGAAGAACCGCGACGTCAGAAAGGAAGAGACACTCGCTCTCCTCCGGCGCAACAGCATCGCAGCCGCAGCGGCGATACGCGATCTAATCGATGAGGATCTGGATCGCGCGGCGCCGGTTTCGCTTTACTCGGATGCTCCCCTCACCTGCCAATTCGTGCTCGAAGACCATGCTGTTCGT
>JBGQIT010000059.1:0-10757 GCA_041498575.1 Gemmatimonadaceae bacterium | reverse complement strand
GCGCGGGGGGCGCGTTGACCGGGTCTGCGCGCCACGCAACGGGGGGGCAAGTCGAGGACCATATGTAGTTCGCGCATTGCGCAGGTCAGCGTGCCCAGAAGGTGTGTCATGGACGCAACACTGCCCGAGAGCGTTGCACCGACGCAACAGTCTGAGCCTGGACGTCGGAAAGAGGGGGCTGACCTGAGTCAGCCCCCTGGTCCGTCAGTCGGCGCCGCCCAGGGTGGTATCCCCCCGATTCCTGGGCGGAGGCGCCGTGTCCTTGTCGTCGGCGGGATCCCACGTGGGCCCGCATTTGAGCACACGTTTCGCGATCCGGCACCACTCGGCGACCTGGCTCTCGTTGGCGCTCATCCAACTCACGGGAACGGGTGCGAGGCGACGTTTCTCGCCGTCGCTGGCAAAGCATAGCCAGCCGGCGCTGAACTCCGTGGCGACCTCCCCACGACTTCTGGTGACCGCGCGCCGGTCGCCGAGCACTCGTTGTTCGATCAGGTACACCGCATTCTCGACGGGCGTGCGCCGTTCCATTTTCCGGCGCTCGATCGAAGAAGGGTGAACCATCCACACCTCCCAGGTTCGCCCGCGCGCGTCGAGAAATATGCGATAGCCTGTGTTTTTTCCCGACTGGAGCTGCAAGTGGATTCCCGCGAAGAGTGGATATATGGACCGCAAGACGTAAACCACGTACGGTGCCCGGCGAACGGGGTTTACGACTTCTGTTTGGCGCCGTCCTCCACTGGGTCCTTTGCGTCCACCAGGCTCGATTCCCCGGGCTTTTTCGACATCCAGGCGACGGTGAGCGTCCCGTCGTTTTCCATTGTGACGGCATCGACGTCCTCAACGCGGGTCACCCCCTCGCCTCGAATCGCGCCCCGAACCTCCTCCTCCGTCACGCGCTCTTTCCTGAGCGCGCCGGGAATGAACTTGCCATGCGATAACAGGAGGGTGGGCTCACCGTTGATGATCCGCTCCGCCTTGGGGAATCTGGCCGCAAGCTCGGCGAGCAGAAGCTGAATAAGCATCAGAGTCGCAAGCGCAGCGACGCCTTCAATGAGCGTCACGTCCTTCGATATGATCATCGAAGCGAACACCGAGCCGACCGCAACGACGAACACGAAGTCGAAGACGTTCAGCTTGGAAAGGGTTCTCTTGCCGGAAATGCGCAACATCGTGAACAGCACGACGTACCCGACGATCGACAGCGTCACGGTGCGCTCGACGTTGTACCAGCTCTCAAAAAAGAAGGGTGTGTGCCCCACGAGCCTCGCTTGTGAACCTGGCGGAAGGAATAAGCCGAACAGCGGTGCCGCCGATAGTATTCTATAGCAGGGATCGCGCCGCCTCACGTGTATATTTGACCACGAATGCACAAGCTCGCATACCTACTTCTGCTGCCACTCGGCATCCATCGATATGAAGGTCTTCCGCGGAATGGCGGCAATCTCTCGCTGCGGCCCGTCAGGTGGACTTTGATCGGTGGCGGCGCTCCTCGTAATGTCGTTACGGGGCGCACGGTTCGGATCACCGTCCAGGCCGAGATTGCAAAGGGCTGGCATATCTACTCGCTGACTCAAAAACCCGGCGGCCCCATTCCTTTGCGACTGGAGCTCGTCGGCCCTGCCGATGTGCTCGTGCGCGGCGTGATCGACGCTCCAAAACCGGATCGCACCTTCGACAAGAATTTTGGTATCGAGACAGAGCTCTATTCCGGCAGCCCACGCTTCACGATTCCGGTTGGGGTGACCGGCCGCTCGCTCACCGGCATTCGCAGGTTCCAGATTGGCGCCCGGTATCAGGTCTGCAGCGACAAGGTTTGCCTGCCGCCCCGCACGGACAAGCTGGACGTAGCGCTTCGCATCACCCGACGGAAATGAGCTCGGGATTTTTGTGGCTCGCCGCGAGCACCGGCCTCCTTTCGCTGCTCACTCCGTGCGTCTTTCCGATGGTGCCGGTCACCATCGCGTTTTTCTCTAGTCCCGACGATCGGGGGTCAGCGGGCCTGCGGAGAGCATTGCTCTTCGGACTGGGAATAGTCGGAACGTTCACGGTCCTGGGGCTCGCGCTGGCGGCAGTATTTGGAGCGGCCGGTCTCAACCGTTTTGCGGCCGATCCGTGGGTGAACATCACGCTCGCGGCTCTTTTTCTTCTGTTCGCGGCGAATCTGTTTGGCTGGCTCGAGCTACGCGTCCCGTGGCGGTTTGTCACCGCCGTGGATCGGTCCGCCCGCGAAGCACCCCGGGGCAGCTCGCTCGGCGCGCTCGTCATGGGAGCGACGTTCACACTGACATCAGTCACCTGTACGGCACCCTTTGTCGGCACGCTCCTCGTGCTCGCGTCGCAGGGATCCTGGGCGATGCCAGTTGTCGGGATGATCGTCTATTCGACTGCATTTGCTCTGCCGTTTGTGGTGCTGGCTCTCGCGCCTCGCATGGTCGCGAGACTTCCGCGCGCAGGTCAGTGGATCCGGACTCTTCGCGTCCTGATCGGAATCCTCGAAGTCGGTGCGGCAATCAAGTTCGTCTCGAACGCGGATATGGTATTGGGGTGGGGAGTGTTCACGCGCCCGGTTGTTTTGTTCGGCTGGATGGTGTTGGCGATCATCGGCGCAGTCTATCTCGGCCGCGATTTGCGCTTGAAGCTCGAGCGACGTGAGCTGCACCCGGCAGGAATCCTCCCGGTTGTGATCGCGCTCTCTCTCGCTGCCTGGCTCGGCTCGGGTCTGACTGGACGTCCGCTCCGGCAGATCGAGGCATTTCTTCCTCCGGCGGCACCCATCGGTGCGCTCACTTCCGGTGGTGGAACGCTGCCGACATGGCTCCTGAACGATTACGACGGCGCGCTGAAAACGGCGCGAACGTCACGGAAGCTGGTTTTCGTCGACTTCACCGGGTACACCTGTACGAATTGTCGATGGATGGAAGCCAACATCTTCAACCGCCCCGATGTGGGTGCCGAACTGGGTCAATTCGTTCTGGCCCGCTTGTACACTGACGGTGAGGGGGAGATGTACGAGCGGCAACAGGCCTTCCAGGAGCGGACGTTCGGGACTGTTGCCCTGCCTCTCTACGCGGTCGTGGACGCCGACGGGAAAGTACGCTCGACGTTCACCGGTCTCACTCGCGACCCGGCGGAATTCATCGCATTTCTTCAGCGGGCCCGAACCTAACTGCTGAGGATTGCGAACTAACTGCAATTGCGAATTGCGTAGCTCCACAATCAGGGCTTCTTGGGCGGCGGCGCGATCCCCACTTTGTCCGCGCGTTGGAGGACCTCTTCCGCGGTCGACAGCGGGCCCTTACGCGCCAGTTTTTCTTTCTCGATTTTCTTCGCGACCGCCTCTGTCTCCGTATCCTTCTTTCCGCGCCGGAATATGAATTCCGGAGCGAGCAAAATCCCTAGTAGCGTCAGCGGCAGAATCTGTAACGTCTGAATCAGTAGAGAGACCGCGATGGCGTCGTTGCGCGAAACGCCGAATTGCTCGGCCATCAGCGCGTACACGAACTGAAAAAATCCGACGTTGCCCGGAGTCGCACGAAGGATCAACCCGACGTTGATCCCGAGGAGGCAGGCAAGGCTTCCGGCGAGCGGGATAGAAACGTGCGCGGCAGCGGCGGCGAGCTCGAAAGTCCACAGCTGACAAGCCCAGGCGCCGAGCGACAAGAGCGTCGCCGCGAGGAACCGGGGCCCCGTCGCCAGGCGTCCAGCTGTCTGTCCGAAGCTCTGGAAATACGCACGAGTCCTTCCCCATACAGTGCGCGCTCTGGCGCGGCGCTCCGGGACGTGCTCCGGCTTGATGTTCCTCGTCGCGTAAACGAAAAACACGAGCAGGAGGACTATGACGACGAGCAGAATCTCCGCCGGCACCTTCCAGCGCTCGAATTGCGGCGGAAGTTGGAATGCGAGCACGCCATAGACGAGCAGAATCACGAACCCTATCGGATCGAACAGCTTCTCCAGAGCCATCGACGCGAGCACCGTCGAGCTGGAGACTCCGCTCGCCCGCGACACGAACACCACACGCGCCGCGTCTCCGCCACTGGCGACGAGAACGTTATTGAGACCGGCGCCGGCGACCGTCGCGCGCACTGCCAGCCACAACGACGTGATGCCGATCGGGCGTAGAAACAGCCACCAGCGGACGCCCTTGATCAGCACCGAGAGAAAATTCACTCCGATGGCGGCGGCAAGGAGCGGAAGCGATGCGTGCCGCATCGAGTTCCACGCCTGGTGCCAATTGATTTTTGTCGCGAAATAAATGAGGAAGACGAGAATCGCGGCGGAGATCGCCCAGCGAATCCCTTTCTTCAGACCCGGACTCATTCAGTGGGCAGAGTCGCGAACTCGTAGCCCTGTTCTTTCAGGCGGTCGATGATGTGGGGGAGAGCAGCCGCAGTCTGCGTCCGATCGCCGTCCGGGTTGTAGCCGTCCCCGTCGTGAAGCAGCACGATCGAGCCCGGAGTAACTCCTTCGAGCGTGCGTCGAACGATCTCGTCTACTCCCGGGCGATCGCTGTCCCAGACTCCGAGGGACCATCCGATCGTCCGTTCGCCGTATGAGCGCGCGATCGGAGTCGTCCAGGGACTCCGAAAGCCGTGGGGCGCGCGGAAATACCGGGGCGCCGGAGCGCCGGCGCGCTTGATTGCGCGAATCCCGAGACGAATGTCGCGGCTCACATAGAACGGGCTTTTGAACTGGAGCTTGCGATGGAAGTAACCGTGATTGCCGAGCTGGTGGCCCTCCTGCGACATGCGCCGTACCAGCTCAGGCCAACGTTCGGCGTGACTCCCCAGGACGAAGAAGGTCGCCCTGACTCCCTTCTCGGCGAGCGTATCGAGGATCAGAGGAGTTGCCTCTGGGTTCGGCCCGTCATCGAAGGTCAGCGCTACGACTTTCCGATCGCCAGCAATCCTGCCCAACGCCGGGCCGAACAGCGGACTGTTCCGGTGGAAAGCACCATGAACGACCCCGCCTATAACCGACACTCCCAACGCTGCATACCCGATCATTCGCGTGTAGCCCGTCCCAATACGGCTGTGTAGATGTCCAGCACCGCCTCTGTCACCTTCGCCCAGGAATACTGCTCAGCCTCCTGTCGCCCGCGCTTTCCGAGTCTGGCCCTGAGAGTCTCGTCGTCCAGCAGCCTCACCAACGCATCAGCGAGCGCATCCCTGTCACCACAATGCACCATTAGTGCCTCGCGCTCGTGCTTCACGACATCGCGGAAACCGAAGATGTCGGAGCAGACGACGGGCGTCTCGCACGCCATCGATTCGAGGAGCGTGATTCCGAACGATGCCTTGGTGGTCGGGCAGGCGTACATGGCACTGTGTGCATAGTAGCCGGGACGCTCTCCGAGGACCGAGCCTACGAAGGTGATGTCAGGGTCGCCACCAGCGGCGCGATAGTAGTGTTTGCGAAGGGGACCGTCGCCGACGACCACGAGCTGAGCCTCACGGTTTCTGCCTCGGACTTTCTGAAACGACTCTATGAGAGTGGTGAGGCCGTTGCGGGGGTCGAATCTTCCGAGGAAGAGAATGACTGGTACATCGGTGCGCAGAGCGGCGGGGCGGGGAACGTGCGGGTTGAAAACGTCTGTGTCGATGCCATTGGGGACGATCGTCCAGTTCGCCTCGAAATATCGATTGAGCGCTATCGTCGTCGAGTGCGACACCGCGATTGCCGCGTGGAGCTGATCGAGTCGCTTCTGGAAATACCGTTTGCCGAGAGTGTATCCGACGGAACGATCGAAGTAGGTGTGAAAGGTCCCGACGACCGGGCAGTCCGCTTCCTCGATCGCCATGACCGGAAGGACGGGACTGAGCGGGGAATGAACGTGAATGATGTCGTACTGGCCGAGGCTGAACACGCGCCGCAGGTTTTTTCTGAGCTCGAGCCCCCACGTGAAGCGCGCCTGCGATCCATTGGCGTAGATCGGCTGACTCTTCCCGATGCGAATGACGTGGGTCTCGTCACGCGCGCCAGGGATGTTCGAGGTGATGATGTCGACGTGATGTCCGTAACGGCGCGCCTCGCGGGCGAAGAAATGCACGTGCTCGCAGATGCCGCCGAGGTGCGGATAGTAGTACTCCGTGACGAGCGCGATTCTGAGCGGACGCGAATGCTGCACGTGTGCCATTGGGAGCGATCCCGCGGGCATCAGCTCAATGCGGCGAGCGTGGCCGAGCTTACGCTTCAAGAGCGGCATGAGCGGCGGCTAGACGTGCGATTGGAACTCTGAATGGTGAACAAGACACATAATCGAGTCCGAGCGAATGGCAAAAAGAAATGGAGCGCGGCTCCCCGCCGTGCTCCCCGCAGATTCCCAGCTTTATCTTAGGACGAATTCGTCGACCATCCTCAACAGCAATCCTTACGAGTCTTCCTACCCCTTCGGTGTCAAGTACTTGAAACGGGTCGTCAGCTAAGATACCCCGATCAATGTAAGAGGGAAGGAACCGGCCCGCATCATCGCGGCTCAGCCCAAGTGTAGTCTGCGTCAGGTCATTTGTTCCGAAAGAGAAGAATTCCGCCGACTCTGCTATCTTCGCCGCCGTAAGCGCGGCGCGAGGCAGCTCGATCATCGTTCCGATCAGGTAGGCGATCTTCTCACCCATTCCGCCTAGAACGCGCTCGGCGACCTCGTCGACGATTGCACGCTGATTCTCGAATTCCTTCACGTTCGAGACAAGTGGAATCATGATCTCCGGTCGCACGTGTATCCCGCGTCGCATGGCACGCACTGCTGCTTCAAGAATCGCGCGCGCCTGCATTTCTGTAATCTCCGGGTAAGTTATGCCCAGCCGGCAGCCGCGATGACCAAGCATCGGATTGGTCTCGCGCAGAGATTCAATAATCCGATTGAGATCCGCGCGCGGAATGTCGAGCGTTCGCGCCAGAAGCTTGGTTTCCTCTCCTCCGTGCGGAAGGAATTCGTGCAACGGTGGGTCGAGCAGACGAATCGTCACCGGCAGGCCATCCATCGCCTCGAAGATTCCCTCGAAATCCGCGCGCTGCATCGGCAGCAGCTTGTTGAGCGCGCGTCTGCGACCACCCTCCTCGCGCGCGACGATCATTTCGCGCATCGCCGTGATCCGGTCACCTTCGAAGAACATGTGCTCGGTTCTGCACAAGCCGATGCCCTCGGCGCCGAAGCTGCGCGCGATGCGCGCGTCGCGCGGCGTGTCGGCGTTCGCTCGGACGCGAAGGGTGCGAACCTCGTCTGCCCAGCCGAGGAGCTGTGCGTACGACTGGTAAAGCGGCGCCTGCGTGGGAGAGAGAGTCCCATTCGTGACGCGCACGACCTCGCTGGGAATCGTTGCCAGATCGCCGGCGAACACGCGGCCGGTGGCGCCATCGAGCGTCAGCCAGTCGCCCTCCACAACTACAGTCCCGTTGACGCTGAAGGATTTGTGCTCGAGGTCGACGTGAATGTCCTTGCAGCCGACGACGGCGCATTTTCCCATTCCCCTGGCGACCACGGCGGCGTGGCTCGTCATGCCTCCACGCGCGGTGAGAACCGCGCGCGCCGCGACGATACCGTGAAAATCCTCCGGAGTCGTCTCATCGCGCACGAGAATCACATTCTCTCCTGCGGTCGCGCGCTGCTGGGCCGTATCGGGATCGAACACCGCGCGCCCGCTCGCGGCCCCGGGGCTGGCGGGAAGCCCGAGGCAGAGCGGTGTCGCTCGAATCGATGGATCGATGATCGGATGCAGGAGCTGGTCGAGGTCCGCGGCTGGGACTCGTCGCACCGCTTCGATCTTGTCGATCAATCCTTCGCTCACCATGTCGCGCGCGATGCGCACGGCGGCGGCCGCGGTACGTTTTCCACCGCGCGTCTGTAGGAGATAGAGCTTGCCACGTTCGACTGTGAACTCCAGGTCCTGCATGTCGTGGTAGTGGCGCTCGAGCCGGTCCTGGGTATCCAGCAGCTCTTTGTACGCGCCCGGAAGCCTGTCCGCCATGTCGTCGATGTCGAGAGGAGTGCGGATTCCGGCGACGACATCTTCGCCCTGCGCGTTGACGAGGAATTCGCCGTAGAAGCGCCTCTCTCCCGTCGACGGGTTGCGCGTAAACGCGACACCAGTCCCGGAGTCGTCTCCCAGATTGCCGAACACCATCGCCACGACACTGACGGCGGTCCCCAGATCCTCGGAAATCGCGTTGACCTTCCGGTAGTCCTTTGCCTTCTTGAGCGTCCAGGATTTCCAGACGGCTTCGATTGCTCCCCAGAGCTGCACAATGGGATCGCGCGGGAACTCGGCACCGGTGCGATTCCGAACGAGCGCCTTGTATTCTTCAACGAGCGTCCTCAAAACGCCCTCGTCGAGCTCAGTGTCGGAGCGCACGCCGGCTGTCATCCGCTTCGCCTTAAGCAGGTGCTCGAAGTCGTGGATCGAGACCCCGAGCACCACATCCGAGTACATCTGGATGAAGCGACGATAAGAATCGTAGGCGAAGCGCGCGTTCTTGCTTTGCTCGGCGAGCGCTGTTGCGGCGCGATCGTTGAGGCCGAGGTTGAGGATCGTTTCCATCATCCCCGGCATGGAGACAGGAGCTCCCGATCTCACTGAAACGAGAAGCGGATTTTGCGGATCGCCGAGCTTCTTGCCGGTTAGCTTCTCCAGCCGCGCGATGTTTCCCTCGACCTCCGCGCGCAGCTTGTCGGAATACTTTCCGCTACTTAAGTACTCGATGCATTCGCTGCACGCGATCGTGAACCCGGCCGGAACCGGAACGCCGAGATTCGTCATCTCGGCGAGGTTCGCGCCCTTTCCGCCGAGGACGCTCATCATGTCGCGCGTGCCCTCGGCCGTCCCGTTGCCGAAGAAGAAAACCGCCTGCGCCATTGGCGTCAGCAGCCACAGCCGAAGCGGAGCTTCTCCGGGTCGGCTGGTGGCGGCGTGGGGTAGTCGCCGGAGAAGCACGCGTGACAGAACCCCGATGGACCACCAGGCACGGATTCGAGCATCCCGTCGAGCGTGAGGTATCCCAGTGTATCTGCGCCGACGGCGATCGTGATCTCGTCGATGCTCATGTTGGCGGCGATAAGCTCCTCGCGAGTCGGCGTATCGATGCCGTAGTAGCACGGACCCGTGACGGGCGACGAGCTGACGCGAAGATGAACCTCACGCGCCCCGGCGGCGCGTACCATGTTGACGAGCCCGCGCGTCGTCGTACCGCGAACAATCGAGTCGTCCACCATCACTACGCTCTTGTCGCGAAGGACTTCGCGAACCGCGTTGTACTTCACCTTCACTTTCGCGTCGCGACCGGCCTGCGTGGGCTGGAGGAATGTCCGTCCAACGTAATGATTCCGGATCAGCGCCAGCTCGAGCGGCAGTCCGGACTCCTCAGCGAAACCGAGCGCCGCGGAGTTGGAGGAATCTGGCACGCTGAAGACGAGATCCGCCGTCGGGGCGGGGAAGTCGCGCGCCAGTCGTCGCCCCAGCTCGCGCCGCGCTCTGTCCACCGAGCCGCCAAATACCTGGCTGTCGGGCCGGGAGAAATAGACGTACTCGAAGACGCACTTTTTGGACTCCAGCTGCTCGAGAGGGAAGATGGAGCGCATCCCGCTCTCATCGATGGCGATGATCTCTCCACGCTCGACCTCGCGCTCGAGCGTCGCGCCGAGCAGATCGAGCGCGCAGGTTTCAGACGCGAAGACCGTTGCACCGCCGAGCTTGCCCATCACCAGTGGACGCCAACCTCGCGGGTCGCGCGCGGCCAGTATCGTGTTTCCGACGATGACGACGAGACAGTACGCTCCCTCCACTCCCTTCAGCGCATCCGCGAGTCGGTGTTCGGGCTTCACGGACGCCGAACGGGCCATTCTGTGCACGAGGACTTCGGAATCCATCGTCGAGGTGAAGATCGAGCCGGCATCCTCAAGCTCACGGCGTAACTCGCTGGCGTTGGTCAGATTGCCATTGTGGGCGAGGGCGATGTGCCCGTCTCGGAACCTCGCGAGCATGGGTTGAGCATTCTCAATCGTTGAAGAGCCCGCAGTGCTATAGCGCGTGTGGCCGATCGCGATGTCTCCACGCAGCGCCTGGACGTCGGGTACCGCGAACGCCTCGGATACGAGGCCCATTCGCTTAATCGCTCGCGCGCCCTGCTCACGATCGACGGCCACGATGCCCGAAGATTCCTGCCCGCGATGCTGGAGCGAGTACAAGCCGAGGTGGGTCAGCGCCGCTGCGTTCTCATCACCGTAAATCCCGAAGATTCCGCACATCTCAGTGAGCCGCCACGGGAGCCAACTCGTCAAAGGTCGCGTGTTCGGGCGTGCGCGCCATGATGCTCGGGATCGTATCGTGATAGGCGCGACGTAGTCGCGCCAGCGGGCTCTGGAGCGAGCGTGTCGGCAGCTTGATGTCGAGCGTATTCGAATGAAGGTGCACTCTGCCGATCTGTGCGCAGGGAACTCCCGCCTTCGCGGCGATCTCGAGTACACGCGCAGGCGCCGCGCTCGATATCACCACACGGGCCTGGCTCTCTCCGAAAAGAATCGCCCGATCAGGGAGATCCGAGTAACTCGAGAGATCGATTTCCGCGCCGCTCTCGCGTTCAGAATTGGCGATGCAGCATTCCGCGAGGGCAACCGCGAGACCACCGTCGCTGCAATCGTGCGCCGAGCTGACCGCGCCGGACCGGATTGCTTCGAGTAGTACCTCGATCACCGCCTTTTCCCGTTCGAGGTCACACCGCGGTGGCGGGCCAATCACTGTGCCGTGGATCGTGGCGAGGTATTC
>JBGQIT010000058.1:0-10855 GCA_041498575.1 Gemmatimonadaceae bacterium | reverse complement strand
CCCACGAACGGCAGTGTGTCACCGGTCGGAGCAAGAATCCGATACGCAGAGTAGAGGCCCTGGTCGAAACCGAACGTCTCAAGGTAGAAGCCAAGTCCAACGTTCCAGCCGCCGCGAAGTCCGGCGTTGCCGCTCAGGTGAAACTTCTTGTCTTGCGCATCGCCATGGCGAACGAAATGCGAGTACTGCCACTGGTCGTCGAGCAGAATGTCGCCGGTCAGCGTCTCGAGCATCGAGCCGCGCTCACCGAACCAGGTCGCGCGGTGATCGACGCCGGCGTGGACGATTCCCGGGCGTGAGATGAAGCCGCTGCCAGCGCGAAAGTCTTCGCTGATTCCGGTCAGGATGTAACGCAGGCCGAATCGCTTGCCGTTGCGAGCAAAGATTCCTTCCCACAGCGGCGCGTTGCGTACGGTCCCACCCGTCTTGTCGAAGCTTCCGGCCGTCTGGAACGAAGCGCTGTAGACATCTCCGAAGACGATGCGGCCATCGATGTCGGCCACTCGATTGTAATCGCCGCCGAGGACACGGTCGGTGTAAGCGATCCCGATTCGCGACTGGCCGGCGATGTCGCGCTGTGCGCGGATGATGTTGTATACCGCTCGGTCTCGCCCGGACTGCGACAAGCTTCGGTCATCGGCACCCGAGAGAATTCCGATGCTGGTGCCGGCGACTTTGCCCGTCAGCTTGAGCGCGGCGTCAGGCTTCACGATGCGCCGCGTGTAAATGAGGTTGTGCGGCGTGTTGAACTGGTCCAGTCCTTCGAGGAAAAACGGCCGCTTCTCCGGGAAAAAGAGCGCCTGGCGGGGATCGATTACGAATTGCCCCGCGTCGGACTCGACTTCGGCGAAATCAGGATTCACCGCGCCGTTGAGCGTGAGGGTGTTGGTGATCCCCCACTGAACTCTCCCTCCCAGCTGCGGCGATGAACGATCGTATCCCCAGCCGGTCGGACCCGGCCCGCCGGTAACCTTTTCAGTGACCGACGGGTTCACATCGAGCACGAGTCCGCGAGTGAGACCCGTGAGCCCATCGAGCGTGCCCGACTGCGCGAGAAAGGAAGTGTTCGCGCGTTTGGCCGGCACCCAGGAGTCTTCGGCTCCGGAGTGCTGAACCTCGCGTACGACGTTGAGATCCCAGCTCTGCTCGTCACCGGATTGGTATTTGAGACTCTTGAGCGGAATCCTGATCTCGATCTCATAGCCGTAATCGGTCAATCGACCCTTGGAGTTGAACACGAAGTCCTGACTCAGATCCGGAGCGACGCGGCCGGAGAGAGTAGGCGTCCACCCCCCGGTGAGCACTTGCCCCTGCTCCACGATGGTGCCGTCCATCTGGACGCCGAGCGGATTCACGCCGAAGACGTAGGCCTGACGGTGATCGTGAAAGGTCCCGAGCATGATCTGCACGTTGTCATCGGACGCGATCTTGTCGCGATCCGCGAGCGTGGCGTGCACCGCGCCGTGCGGCTCGAAGGCGCGGATGCCGAAATACATGGCGGTCGGCGAATACCAGACGAGCACCTGCGTAGAGTCGGCCGCGGGAATTCCATCGTGTGGAGAGAACTCCGAGAATCCCGTGAGCACGTCGGCCTGCTGCCACACCGGTTCGTTGAGGACCCCGTCTACTGTCACATCGGCGGTAAGGCGGGGGATGCGAACGTGCAGCTGATTCTCGCGGCCGATGTAGGTCGCCGAGAGAATCATCGCGATGAACCGGGCCGCCAGGAACAGAGTCGAAAGCATGTCGGGTTTAAGGGTGTCCCAGCGCCTTTGGGGCGGGCGGAGGGCTCACGAGAAAATAGCACGAAACTCGGCACTCATATGATACGAAAACGACCTCTGACGCGTCTTGGAAGCAGTGATTGTTGCCCCTAACCCGATAGCTGTTTCCCAGGATTGCGTCGTGGTGCGTGTCCACTGAGGTAGTCCCTTCCCCGTCTGGACCGCATCGCATGAAAAGCATAAGAATCCGGCTCGTCGCCGCCTCCATCCTTTTCACAGCAGTCGGGTGCGCGCCCGAACATCGCGGAAACACTTTCACCGAACCGCCACCGCCCCCCGCACCGGCGGTCCTTACAACTCTCGGCGTTTCGATTCCGACGGCCACACTTCTGGTCGGCCAGACAGCGACCGCAACGGCCACCGGCCTCGATCAACGCGGCGCCCCGATTGCTACCGGCGCCGTAGTATGGTCGACTGCGGCTCCGGCCGTCGCCACCGTTGACGGAAATGGACTGGTCATGGGTGTCGCGCTTGGTCAGACACAGGTCATCGCGACCGCAAGCGGCAAGACGGCTCAGACCCCAGTCGCGGTCTCTCCAATTCCCGTCGCAACCGTTGCCGTCGCGCCCCTGACCGCGACGCTTTTGGTCGGTGCGAATCAGCAGCTCACGGCCACTACGAAGGACGCCGCCAACAACGTGCTCACCGGACGAGTAGTAACATGGGCATCCTCCAATCCGAGCAAGGCAACCGTCGACGCGACCGGCCTGGTGACGGCCGTGGCCGCGGGAACCGCGATCATCACGGCGACGAGCGAAACAAAATCGGGAGCGGCCCAAATCACTGTCAACATCCCTGCGCCGGTCTGCAACGGCTCGACCTCGCTGCAGCTCGCCGTGGGCGGCATCCACGCGTTAACGACAGCGGAAAAGGCTTCGCTCTGTCTGGGTGGCGGTGCGTCCGCGTCCGAGTACGCGCTTATCCCGTTCAACAGCACGAATGTCGCGGCCAGCACGATCCCGATACAGGTCACAGGGACGAACACCGCTGCGATCCAGCCGGGCTCGCTCATGTCGCTGCAACAAAGCCGCACGACCCTGTTGGCACCCAGGAAGCTGACAAAGTCCTTCGAGGTGTCGTTCAGGGAGCGCGAGCGCCGAGATCTGGCGTCCGTCTTCAGATCATCGCGCGTACCACGCATGGCGGCGTCGCGGAATCTCGGGCCGTCCTTTGTCACTGGTGTTCCGGTGAATCCAGTAGTTGGATCCACTGTGCAGCTCAACGCCAACATCAGCGGCAACACGTGCACAGATCCGCAGCAGGTTCATAGTGCCGTGGTCGTCGCGGTGTTGACGAATACGATAGTGCTCTCTGACGTTCAGTCACCCGCTGGCGGATACACGAACCAGGAGATGACTGACTTCGGTACGGCGTTCGACACGCTCGGCTACGCCCTCGATATCGCGAACTTTGGCGCTCCGACCGATGTAGATGCCGACGGCCGGATTACGATCCTGTTCACACCAGGCGTGAACGTCCTCCCGGCACCGCCGAATGTGGTTGTGGGCGGACTCTTTGCGAGTCGCGATCTGGTTCCCGTCGCTCAGTGCGTAGCCAGCAACGAAGGCGAAATGTTTTACATGCCGGTGCCCGATCCGAATAGCACCATCAATGGCAACTATACGGTCAAGGCAGACCTCGCGAGAGTAAACCTCGGCGTCCTCGTCCACGAGTTTCAGCACCTCATAAATGCCGGACGGCGGCTCTACGTCAACAATGCCACATCGTTCGAGGAAGTCTGGCTGAACGAAGGACTCAGCCACATCGCCGAGGAGCTGCTCTACTATAGAATATCCGGCAACTCACCGCTGGCGAACATTGACTTGCCTTTCATTCAATCCAGTCAGGCGCAGCTCGATGCCGCAAACGCCTACATGATCGACAACTTCAGTCGCCTGATGACCTACATGGTCGCGCCGGAAGTGAACTCTCCGTTTTCGCAGACAGACGGCCTGGAGATGCGTGGAGCGATTTGGCAGCTCCTTCGATACTCCGCCGACAGGAAGGGGGGAGCGCAACAGGCGACATGGTCCGCGCTCGTCAATTCGGCAGCGTCGGGTCAGACGAACTTCAACGCCGTATTCGGAGACATTATCACGAATTCACGCGACTGGGCCGTGGCCCAGTTTACGGATGACGCGGGCTTGGGTGTCGCGGCCAACTACACGCATCCGAGCTGGAATTTTAGAAGCCTCGTCCCAGCATTGAACGTCCCCGTGGGAACTTCCCCGCTGCTCACACGGGCACTGACCACCGCGCCTGTGAACGTCACGCTCAACGGCGGTGGCGCAGCATACCTGCGGTTCAGCGTAGCCGCGAATGTAGCCGCGACGATAGGCGCCACGTCTTCGGGACAGGCCGTGCCGACAGCCGTGGATTTCATTCTCGTGAGGACCCAGTGAGTAGGTTCAACCTCCTACCTCGTACCTATCACCTTGGACCTATCCCCTTGTTCTCCTCGCAGGTTTTGCGGGCGTCCATGGTATTGGGCGTGATTGGCCCGTTGATGATAGTAGCGACCGCTTGTCACCACGCTCCGCGCACGTCGTCCGCCGTGATCGAACCCGATTCGCTCAGAGGAATCGTCTCGGTCACCGGCACCGCGTTCGAACAGCGCCTTGTTCTTCGGTCGGGAAACAACGCCACGCCGCTCTCGGCTTCGACATCAGATTCGGCCGCGCTGTCCCGCATGGGCGGAGTAGAAGTCCTGGTAAACGGAACACGCAGTCCCAACTTCTTTCGGGTAGAACATTTTACCGCGCTCAACGTCGGTGGCTCGCCCGTAGTCGACGGAGTACTCCGGAGTGAAGGTGGCCGCCTCGCGCTCGAGACGACTCGCGGCACAATTCTCCTCGGGAATCCGCCGACTGCCTTGCGTGATATGATCGGCGCCAGAATATGGATTGGGGGGCCGCTCGACAGGGGGCCGAACAGTTACGGAGTGATTGTCCCGGCTCGGTAGCCCATATTTCCTCCTGATGCGGAGAGGAATGCGGCGCCTGAGAGCACTGGCGCATGCATCCTCCGCGTTTCGCAATAACCGACGAGAGGAGAGCGATGTTCAACAACGACGTACCGCGCCGAACCTTTCTCAAGGTTGCCGCCCTCGGCGCCGCGAGCGCGGCTCTAAACGAGTCTGATGTTGTCCGCGCAACACTCGCGGAAAGCGGTCACACTGCCCTGCTCCGGCCGGCCGAGGATGCCGGCATAAAACTCGGCGTCGCCAGCTACTCGCTACGGAATTTCCCGCGCCAGAAGGCTATCGAGATGACCAAAGCGCTCGGCACGCCGTACATCAACTTCAAATCGGTGCACCTGCCGTACGAGGCGTCGCCAGCGGAGATCGCCGCGGCGCGGAGCGAGGTCGCCGCCGCGGGGCTGCAGATCGTCGGCGGCGGGCTCATCACCTTCGAAACTGACACCGACGACGGTGTGCGAAAATACTTCGACTACGCCAAAGCAGCGGGGATGCCGGTGATGGTCAGCACCTGCCATCCAGGCGTGTTACCGCGCGTCGAGAAATTCGCGAAGCAGTACGACATCAAAATCGCCATCCACAACCACGGCCCGGAGGATCAAGGTTTTTTCCCGTCGCCGTACGACGTCCTGAAGGCCGTGAAAGGGATGGACCCACGCATGGGGCTTTGCATTGACGTCGGCCACACGGTGCGCACCGGCACCGACGTCGTGCGCGCGATTGCAGACGCCGGCCCGCGACTCCTGGACATGCACGCCAAGGATCTTCGTGATCTGAAGGATAGGGAGAGCCAGTGCATCGTCGGCGAGGGACGGATGCCGATCGTGGACATTTTCCGCCAGCTCAAGGGGATGCGATATCCGGGCTACGTCAATCTCGAGTACGAGATCGACGCCGACGACCCGCTGCCGGGAATGAAGCAGTCGTTCGCGTACATGCGGGGCGTGCTAGCGGGACTCGTGTCCGCTGACAATCGTCCGCGTCAGGCGACATAATGTCCAGCGTCACGCTCCGAATTCCCATGATCACCACCTCCAGTCCGCTGGAGCACCGGCAGATAAGCCGCGACTTTCAGGGCGCGTTGCCCGCCGTCGAACCGGTGGCCTTCGTAGCCAGCATCATTCGAGATGGCCTCGAGACCGCGCATTATCCGGAATATCCACGCCTGATCGCCCTGGGCGACGACTGGCTGGTTCAACAGATCGAGCTGGTCAAAGCAATCCCTGACGATGTCTGGATCCGCAACGGATTCGTCCCGCTCGGCGAGTGGGAACCGACACACGCGATGTGAAGTAGCTGGGCAAACTCCTACAGGAGCGAACACGCCTCGTTGAACGCCAGGCGAGGTAGTCGGGGGTGCAGCGAGGCTGGATCCCCGTACCCAAGGTTGCAGAGGAAATTCGTCTTGACGTGACCTTCAGGGAAGAATTCCTGATCGCAGCCGAAACAGGGCTTGCCGGCGGCGAAGAATTCCTCGTCCACCTTGGCGTGATCGAACCCGGACATGGGCCCGACGTCGAGACCGAGAGCGCGCGCCGCAATCATCATGTACGCGCCCTGGAGACTGGAATTCCGCTTGGCGGTCGATTCGACCATCTCCGGATTGTTCTCGAAGAGCTTTGCCATCCCGGGGTTCTGGGGGAACAGCTTCGGCAGCTGCACGTAGAACCTCAGGTCATAGGCCACGATCACCGTCACAGGAGCGCTCATTGTCTTATCGACATTGAGGGGGGCCAGTGCCGGGCGAAGGCGTTCCTTCGATTCCTTTGATCGAAGAAACGCGAAACGCGTGGGCTCGGCATTCGCGCTCGTCGGCGCCCACTTCAACACGTCGTAGAGATCGTGAAGCGTTTGATCCGAAACCGGCCGCGGCTGCCACTTTGCGTAAGACGAGCGTGCCTCGCGGAAGAGTGTGTTCAACGCCGCGTCGTCAACTGTATGACCCATGTTGCCTCCCTTATTTTCCGTCAGGAAGAACGTGACGCTATTGACGAAACGTTCTGGATACTGGAACAGCGCGCCGTGGCCGGAGTCTGGATACACCAACTGGGCGTTTCTGACATGTTTGAGCAGGAAATATGCGTTCCGGTCAGGAAGCATGGTGTCGTCACTCCCGCACTGACGTTATAGATGCTTCATTGAGGGTACTATGACAAACCCGCGTCACGTTGTTGCCTTCGCGTTCGTTGCGTCCACCTTGCTGCCGCTTGCGCTCTGGTCACAATCAGTCGAGCAGGGCATCCAGCTCTTCGATGCGAAGAAGTACGTGGAAGCGAGAGAAGTTCTGCTCCTCCACGGCCAGAGCGACGCCAGCGCCGCGTTCTATCTCGGTCGGATCGAGATGCAAAACGACGACGGCGCCAAAGCGGTGGAGTGGTTTGAGCTCGCGGTGAGGAAGAATCCCAAGAGCGCCATCTACTATGATTGGTTGGGCCGAGCCTATGGAACGCAGGCGCAGCGTGTGAGCCTGTTCAAGGCCCCATTCATCGCCAGGAAAGCCAAGGAGGCGCTGGAGACCGCACTCGCTCTCGATCCCGACAATCTCGACGTGCGTGATGATCTGGTCCGTTATTACGCTGGGGCACCCGGCTTCGTGGGAGGCAGCAAAGAAAATGCCGGTGAGATGGTGCTCGAGATAAAAAAGCGAAATGCGTATCGCGGGTCGCTCGCGGCAGCCAATCTCTGCGTAGTCGCGAAGGACGTCGCTTGTGCGGAACGTGAGCTGACGGGAATGGTGACGAGCTATCCGGACAGCGCAGCCGTCTACGCCTCACTCGCTGGGCTCTATTCGAACCAGAAGAATTTCGACAAAGCCTTCGCCGTGCTCGATAAGAGACTGCGCGCGAAGCCGAACGAGCAAACGACTCTGTATCAAGTCGGACGCACCGCGTCACTGTCGGGCCAGAATCTCGACTGGGGGGAAAAGGCTCTCAAGACGTACCTCGCTAATCCAGCTCCAGAGCGAGGACCAGCGCCGGCCCACGTTCACTATCGTCTCGGCACGATCTACGAGAAGAAGGGCGCGAAAGATCTCGCTCGCGAGGAATATCGGGCCGCGCTGCAGCTGAACCCCAAACACCAGGACGCGATGAAGGCGCTGGCCGGGCTCAAGTAGCAGCTTGCTCCGCTCGCCAGCCGTTTGAGCGCAATCTTGATCTAGTGGATTCAGATTGGGCTGACGATTCGTATTATGAAGAGGCTCGTCGTCTCCAACTGAAATGAGGTAGGCCATGGCAACCCGGGTACTCGTCGTCTACTACAGTCTGCACGGCCACGTCGAGAAGCTCGCCGGAGCAGTCGCCGCCGGCGCGGAGTCCGTCCGTAACACCGAGGTCCGCGTCCGGCGCGTTCCCGACATCGGCGACGAAAAGCCAATACAACGCGCCGTCGACGAGGCGACGCACGATGACGTTCGCTGGGCCGACACGATCGCGTGGGGCACGCCGACCCGGTACGGCGTCATGGCGACACCGCTGAAACGCTTCTTTGACGGAATGGTCGACGTCTGGCTGCGCGGGGAGCTCGAGGACAAACCAACAGGTGTCTTCACGAGTAGCGCGTCAATCCACGGGGGACAGGAGTCGACTATACTCACGACGCTCATACCGCTCCTTCACTTCGGAATGATTTTCGTCGGAACTCCTTACGTCCAGAATCCGCAGATTCTCACCACCGACGCAGTCGGCGGGTCGCCATATGGACCTTCAACAATCGCGGGGCCTGACGACAAACGCTCCGTTACCGATGTCGAATTGCTGACGGCGCGAAATCTCGGCGCGCGGCTCGCACGGGTCGCCTCGGCGCTCAAGATCGTTCGCGCAACTACGACCCAACGGCAAGTCGACGCGCCAGCCTACGTCACGCGCGGAGAATGACGGCGCGCTGCCCTGTGCAACTCTTTACGCTGCAGGTCGCGTGCTCAGTTCACGTTCAAGTGCGCTCAGGCGAGTTCCCAGCTCGCGGAGCTTGAGTCCTACTGCAACGCCAAGGAGGGCGGTGGCCGTGAAAGCCAAGGAGATGGGGACGAGCCAGAGGTCCGTAGGATGCGTGTACGCCGCCTTAGCGTAGAGTAGTGCGAGGGCAGAATTGAAGAGGGCAACCGCGATAGTGCCAAGCGGGACGTTCTTGCTCATCGAGGATCTCCGGTGAAGCGGGAGCAATCTCCATCACATCCGATAAACTTTATCACACGCGATAAACTTTGGCGCCTGGAGATGTGCCTGTGGCCGCCTGTCAGCGACGTTGTGATCCCGCGTAGGGGTCCTCGTACGGGCCGAAGCTCAGTTCAGGTAGGTCTCACCTGTCGCGCGAATCGTGCGATGGCAGAGACGTCAGCCCAAGCGGCAGTCGTCCGGATATCTCCTCCATCTGCTTTCGGCGGAGCCGAGCCCAGCCCGGCAGTCGGATCGCTCCGATAGCGAATTGACCAGCGGCGATGACGACCATCTCGACGGCCCATGTCAGGTAGTGGTGATTCGAACCGCCGACCAACCCCGCGATTGCTGTAACCGCCGCGATGCCCAGCGTCACAAGCCCGCCCCTGATCCACGCGCGCGCGTCGCCCTTGACGGTGCGGAGACGAATCCGGTCTCCGTTCGCGGTTGGCTCAAGGAGGGCTTGAAGATTGCCGTTGGTCCATTCCCGAAATGAGCCTTCCCGTCTCACGATGCCGCGCGCATCGAACGTCTCGCGCAGATCCACCACGAGTCGCTCCCACTCGTCCTCGGAGAGTTTTCGGTCGAACTCAATCGTCCGCCCGACCCCGATGGACAGCCCCAGGAATCTCCTTGAGGTCGCGACGCCGACTTGGCCGAATGAGGCCGCCGCCTGAACCACCAGCTCGGGCGCGATCCCGACTTGTCGACCAATATCCTGAAGTTCGGCGAGCGTCAGCCCGTCGGCAGATGGTAGCTGACGTTGCGGGGTTTGCTGCGCCTCGGTCGCCTGCTGGAAGATGGCGGCGACTTCCTCCTCATTGAACCGTCGGTCACTCATGGTTGCCGAAATATAGCGCTCGCCTAGCGGCTGCCTCGGGCCCGAAGGAGGACCTAGAGGGTCAGAGGGGCGGGCTGCGGTCTGACTACCTGACCGAAACGCCGACGCATTCGCGGGAATAATCCTCCGCTTCGAATGGTCTTGAGATGCAGACACATCGCCGCCCTGGCCAGCACAACGCCGGACGCGGGCTCTAATACGTTGATCGTTACTCACAAGCCGAACATCCTCGACGCTTTTGGCGAAGACTGGTTCGACAGCAAGGAAGGCGAGGCTTCAGTGTTCAAGCCCGTCGGTTCGAACGGTCTGGTTTTGGTCACGCGCGTGCAGCCGGCGGACTGGATCAGAATCGTCAGCAGCCGTTGAAACGCTCGGCATCGTTTCTGTGCTGGTCCGCTGACGCGGCCTCGCCTACTGATTCACGCCGCTCGCGAGAAAGCCGCCGTCCACCGCGAGCAGATGTCCCGTGACAAAGCGGGCTGATTCGGACGCGAGAAAAACCGCGGCGCCCGCAAGTTCTTCCGGCTGACCGAAGCGCCGCATCGGCGTGCGCATCAATAGCTCGCGCCCGCGGTCGGTACCGTCGAGCAGCCCTTCGTTGAGCGCCGTTCGGAAGACACCCGGCAGGATCGCGTTGACGCACACGCCGTGCGGCGCCCATTCGACCGCCAGCGATTTCGTGAGCGCCGCCACACCCGCTTTGCTCGCCCCGTAAGCGGCGACTTCATGCAATGCGACGAGTGAAGTGAGAGATCCAATGTTGATGATGCGTCCATATCGCTTCTCGATCATGTAGTAACCGAAGGCACGGCATGCCCGCAGCATCCCCGTGAGATTCGTGTCCATGATCTCTTCCCACTCTGCGTCCGTAACCTCGAGTGTCGGGCGTCGCGTCGTGCGGCCCGCCGCGTTCACCAGAATGTCGACCTTGCCGAATTCCTTGATTACTGCCTCGGCGAGCGCCTGAATGGAATCAGTGTCCGAGACGTCCGCGGTTTTCGCGAGCGAGCGGCGTCCGCGACCCTTGATCTCGCGCACCACCTCCCGGACCAGCTTCGCCCGACGTCCCGTTGGGACGACGTCCGCGCCGGCATCGGCT
>JBGQIT010000057.1:0-10970 GCA_041498575.1 Gemmatimonadaceae bacterium | reverse complement strand
CTTTTTCGACCACAAGGGTGGTTACAAGCTGTTCAATCTGACGCGCCGCTTCCGTTGCACGTTCTTCAACTGCCAGGAAGCGTACGACAAGACCACTCCGTTTGCGGACCAGGCAGCGGCAATCGGCGCCAGCGCGCTGGGCACCGACGCCGGCTACATCGAGGATGCGACCTTCACCAAACTCCGCGAGCTCACGTTCACTCTGCGAGCCCCCGAAGCGATGACTCGATATTTCGGACATGCCATGCTATTGAGCATCACCGGAAGGAACCTTCACACCTGGACCAACTACACCGGCTTTGATCCCGAGACCAACTCCAGTCCAGGCACGAATTTCAGCACCTCGGACTTCCTCACGCTACCGCCCACGCGGAACTGGACTGCCCGCGTCACGGTCAACTTCTGAGCCACTTTCACTCACTGAGATAAAATCAAATGCGATATAAACACTCATTGCGCGATCGGTGGCTCACGCCGGCGCGCTTGGCCGCGGCCGGATTGCTCGCCCTTTTTGCGGCGTGCAACTCGGACAAACTGCTTAAAGTCACTGATCCCGACGTAGCGAGACCGGAAGCGCTCCAGGGCGCCGCAGCGTTGCCGGCGCAACGCGCTGGTGCGGTCGGCAACTTTGGAGTCGCCTTCAACGGCGGAGCCGCCGACGTGGAGCAGGTTCACCTCTCTGCTCTGCTGTCTGACGAGTTCATCAACACAGAGACCTTTCCGACGCGCATCGAGATCGATCAGCGCGCGATGACTCTGCCCAACACGAGTCTGATCGGAACTTTCTTCGATTTGACGCGCGCACGATCATTCGCCGACCTGGCGATTGACAATTACCGCCTCAGCGCGAAGACCGCGGGCGACAGCGCCGGATTTCCAGAGGTTTTGTCTCTGAGCGGACTGTCGTACATCCTGTTCGCGGAGAACTATTGCGGAGGCGTGCCTATCAGCAAGCAGAACGCTGATGGGTCCTTTACATTTGGTGCGGCGGAATCGACCAACACCCTGCTCGACAGCGCCGTGTCGAAATTCAATCAGGCGCTGGCCGTTCCGCAGGCAACGATTCTCACCGCGACTTTCAAGCAGCTGGCGCAGGTCGGAAAGGGTCGTGCGCTGCTCGATCAGGGGAAGTACCCCGAAGCCGCGCTCGCCGTCGCCGGAGTTTTGACGACATTCCAGTACAACTACGTTCACTCCGAAACCACCGGACGCCAGAACAATGGCACCTGGTCTTTGACGTCTAGCGTCGCCCGGTTCGGAGAGGCAGATGCCGAGGCCGGCGTCGGGCTGCCGTATCAGTCGGATGGAAACCTGAAAAAGACCGTTGGCGTGGTGGATCCGCGCGTCGCGGACAGCGTTGCCAACCGTGCTGGCCAGGGCAACAAGGGGTTCGACGGAACAACCATTCAGTGGGTACAGGCAAAGTACCCGTTGCGTTCTTCATTTGTCACGATTGCCGATGGCGTCGAAGCTCGCCTGATCGAGGCCGAGGCGTCGCTGAAGGCGGGCGATGCGACGGGCGCGCTGACCACACTTAATGCGTTGCGCAGCAACGTGGCGCTCCTGGCACTCCGTGGGTATGGCGCGACGTCGCTGCCGCCGCTGACGCTGCAGGCAACGACGGCTGCGCAGCAGGATCAACTCTTCAAGGAGAGAGCTTATTGGCTCTATCTGACCTCACACCGGCTGGGTGATCTCCGCCGGTTGATTCGGCAGTACACCCGCCCGGTGAATACGGTCTTCCCGAACGGCGCATACTTCAAGGGAGGTCTGTACGGCACGGATGTGAACGTGCCGGTGCCCTTCCAGGAGCAGAACAACCCTCAGTACGACAAGACCGCTTGCAAGCAGGATGTAGCGTAAAGCCGAATAGCTGCCGGATAAGAAAACAAGCGCTCCGCCTGGAGATCACCTCGGCGGAGCGTTTTGTTTTCCTGGCAACTTGCGACTCGGGGAGAAGAAGCTGGGTTAGCCGCGACTCTCCACTAGGTCGAAGACGCCTCCTTCGTGTGGATGTAAATAACGCCTGCGACGGCGTTGGTACCCTGCGACGAGGTGCCGTTGATTCCACTCTGAAGCTCGATGCTCTCGACGGAATCGGTCGACATGTCGCGCAGCGCGGCTACATCTGTCAGACGAGCGCCGTCGATAAGCACCAGAGGACTGTCAGATCCCGCGAGTGCGATGGTACTGCGACCGCGTTTCGTCGTAATGAAGCGCGGGCGCCCATAACGATCCTCGGCGAAGTTGTATTGCCTGGCGCGCCGGCGTAGGAGGTCCCAGACATTCGTCGACGATGAGCGCGCGATCTCGTCGGAGCTGATAAAATCAGTGCGAGCGGGGGATTCCGTAGAACGATGGCCACTCGTGGCGCAGCTACTGAGAGAGGCTGCGAAGAAAATTCCGGCGACAGGAAGCCAATTAAAGTGCCGCATTCCACACTCCGGGGAAGCAGCTTACCACCTTCGGCAAGCTAGCCCCCGGGCACCGCAAACGCCAGCGAAATCTGGGCAGGAAAAAATGACCCGGGTGGGTTTCGAACCCACGACCTACGGATCAAAAGTCAAATTCGCA
This sequence comes from Gemmatimonadaceae bacterium, assembly GCA_041498575.1. Taxonomy (GTDB): domain Bacteria; phylum Gemmatimonadota; class Gemmatimonadetes; order Gemmatimonadales; family Gemmatimonadaceae; genus UBA4720. The sequence continues at coordinate 8,396 of JBGQIT010000057.1, read as the reverse complement.
GGTTCGCGGGGCTGAACAGCGCACGTGGATGATCGCGGACCGGGTATGGCGCGCCGAATCCGAAACCGCGCCATCAGGGGCGCCGTATGGGTTCGTGACCTCACACCCCCCTCCCCATGCGCGCTCGCACGTCCCGCCTGGCCGCCATCGCGGCACTGCTGCTCGCCGCTCCGCTTTCGTTCGCGGTTGCGCAGGGTCTCGACCTCACGATCAATCACGTCGGGTTGGCCATCGGTGACGTCCCTCGCGTCATCGGCCTGCGACTTAACTTCCGCGACCGCAATCTCGAGCGGGTGGACGGGATGAACGTCACGATCTGGACTCCGTACAACGATGGTACTGGTCTCGTGCGCGGTGTGGCGTTGGGTCTGCCCGCCACTGGTGCAGGGCAGATTGACGGGCTCGCGCTGGGGCTGTTGGGCGTGGGCGCGAAGGGTCGCATTCGCGGGATTGGCATCGCCCCAATCGGACTGGGTGCGGGTGGCTCGCTCGAGGGACTGATGATCGCCGGCGTGGGAGTCGGCGGCGGCAGCAGCATGACCGGCATCGGAATCGGTGGCGTCGGAGTCGGCGGTGGCGGGAAGATGCGCGGGCTGTTCGTGGGCGGAGTCGGCGTTGGTTCTGGAGGAGGTCTCGACGGCATCGCGATCGGTGGGGTCGGCGTGGGCGGGGGTGGCGACGTCCGCGGCATCGCGATCGGTGGGGTCGGCGTAGGCGGTGGAGGAAGCGTGACCGGCCTCGCGATCGGCGGCGTGGGTGTGGGCTCTGGCGGCGACGTCTCCGGAATCAGCATCGGTGGCATCGGCGTCGGCGCGGGCGGCACCATTCGCGGCCTCGCCATCGGAGGCATCGGCGTGGGCGCGCCGGCCATTCGCGGCATCGCGATCTCAGCCATCAGCGTGGGCGGTCAGAACGTGCGCGGCGTGATAATCGCCGGCGCCTGGATGCAGATCGCCAAGGAGGGCGAGATCCATGGCATGTCCGTCAGCGCCTTCAATCTGATCAAAGGCAGCCAGCGCGGCTTGGCGATCGGCATCGTGAACTTCGCGAACGAGCTGCACGGCATGCAGGTGGGGCTCATCAACATCGCGCGCAACAACAGCCCGGGCGCGCGAGTGCTCCCGATCGTGAACTACCATGGCGGTTGAGTCTCACGTGAGCGGCCGAGCGACAACGACGAGCGCGATCAGATCATCGTCGTTCAGCGCCGCCCACGGTTCTTCCAGATGAAGTGAGACGCGGCGGTCATACAACACGTCGACGAGCGCACGAATCAGGTCGACTCAAAGAGCCGGATTGATGGGAGCAGCTCGCAGCAAAGAGACGCTTGACGCGCCGTTTACCTCGTTAGTGTAGGCGGACCAAGGTCCCCCACGTGGTCACCGCGCTTTTGCTCTCAGCGCTGCCCCCGACTGCGTTGGGGGTCGATATGAGGCACGCTGGCAATGATTGCTATTGCTATTGTGCGGAAACAGATGACCTTGGGGTCATTGGGTTTTGATGCGCGGGACTTCCCACCAGCCCGCACCCCTGATCTGCCCGCAATCAAGGCAGCATCCCGGCGCTACTGGCGACGCCTTACTGGCCACCGCGTGCGGTGATTATCAAAGGAGTTCTATGCGTTCCGCTTGCATTCTCGCTGGGTTGGTCTTTGCTGCATCCCCACTACTCGCTCAGACAGTGCAAGCTCGCGCCGCGGTCCCCGCAGCGCTACAGATAGTCCTAGCTCCTATTACTCGCGATGTGGTTCTTCCCGAGGGAACAGACTTCACGGTCGTGACGGTGGACGAGATGTCCAGCAAGACCGCCAACAAGGATGACATCGCGGCGATGAGAACCGATGAGCCGGTTGTAGTGGGCAGCCAGGTAGTCATTCCCAAGGGTGCCTTCGTTAAAGCCTCAGTAGCAGAAGTAAAGCGGGCCGGACATTTCGGCCACGCCGGTACCCTGAGTTTGAAAGTTGAATCCACGACAGCGGCCGACGGCCAGAAGATTCCGCTTCGCGCTTCAAAGTCGTCCTCCGGCGACAGCCATATGGGCGCCACGGTAGCCCTCACGATGTTGTTTGGCCCTCTAGGATTGCTCAAGCACGGGAATGACGTGAAGTATCCGGCAGGAACAAAGGTGACCGTGTATACCGATCAGCAGATCACCGTCAAGGTTGCGCACTAAGTCTCTTTACCACGTCACTCGGGGAGATGTATGACGATCAGCAAGAGCGGTCTCGAGATCGAGACGAAGGGCAAGATAGAGGAAACCGAGGGCAGGTTTCGTGGTTATCTCGTTAAGACTACGGCCGAGACGAGCAAGCATCAGAAAGGTGGGGCCGAGGATGCGAATGGCAAGATCCAGAAGGATTTCGGCAAGTGCGAGCGTAAGGGGTAAGGCACACTGAGCCACTAGCAATGCCAGCGCAAGCGAGAGTCCTGTCGCCGGACAACCAGTGGCGAATTGATGTTGTAGCTTTTTCAACGAGGGTGCCGCTCGTCTATAAAAGCGCGGGCGTGCGTGCAAGGTCCTACCATTGGGAAATGAAACGCTGGTGGTTTTTCCCTGTAGGCATGGGGTGGGTTGAGCGCGCGATTCCATCCCTTTCAGTCTCGGCTCACATCACGGGCACGCTTGCCGCGATCGGTGGGACGGGCGTCGTCGACCGGGCTCATGTCAATAACAACGCGAGCGACGTTTCTGCGTCGATCGAAAAATGGGGGAACGCGTCATTTTACGAACGAGTAGCGAACGACCCCACATCGGTCCTCGTGAACCCGATTACCGAAATCACGGCGGTTAGCGGCACTATGCGTGCTGGTCTGGCGAGCTTTGAGAATTTCTCCGCGCAGGTCGCGTGGCCGTGAGTGCGTCCCATCCGAACACGTATTCGCTAACGCGAAGCGCAGACTCCCAACTCGTCGCACAACAGCGCGCCTCGTCTCCGGTCGGTGCGGATGCTCCTCCCGCATCGTCGGCATGATCACCGTCGCAATCATCGAGGACAATCGCCTCGTTTGCGAATGCATGAGGGACATGCTTAACAAAGTTCCCGACGTGAAGGTCGTGCTTGCCGCGACCAGCCTCGAGACGGCGATGCTGAAAGAGGCGAACCCGCGGGTCGTCCTCCTTGATATCGGCCTGCCCGACACGAACTGCCTGCACGTTGCGGAAACCATTCTGAAAGAGATGTCGGATTCCCAGGTCATCGTCATGGACCTCCTTCCGGTGCACGAGGAAATCGCGCAGTTCGTGAACGTCGGTGTCGCCGGGTTCATTCTGAAGGATGCCACGTTCGAGGATTTCGTCGGGACCATCCGGTCCGTGGCTGACGGCGCGCGGGTGTTGCCGCCCCGGATGACCGGCAGCTTGTTCTCCCAGATCGCGCAGGCGGCGCTCCAGCGAGGCGTGTCGGTGGCTCTCGAAGCGGTGCGCATGACGCGGAGAGAACGCGAGGTGATCGAGCTCATCGGAGCCGGGATGAGCAACAAGGAAATCGCGCAGCGCCTCAACATCGCCACCGACACGGTAAAGAGCCACGTGCGGAACGTGATGGAGAAGCTGGCTCTTCATACTCGGCTGCAGATCTCCGCATACGCGCACGACCAGGACGAATAGGGGCCCGGTCGCTCCGGCGTGCGTCAGAACCATTTCAGAAGCACCCTCACGCAACAACGGGTTAATTGAGGGTGTCATTTGTCGGGAAGGCCACAGTGTACAGCAAAGACTCCCTGAGTCTGGAAGAGGATGAGTTGCGCGCCAAGTTCGACGCTACGACTCGCGCGGACGACATCGTCCGACGCGATGAGATCTGGCCGAAGTTGGGGCAAGCCCGGCTAAGAGGCGCTCAGAACAAGCGATCTCTATATGTAAGGGTTCGGCTTGGGGAGAAACGAGCGTCCGCCCTCGCGTCGTGCCTCGTGCGCGATCTCAAGCGCATCGAGTGGGTTCGGAATCCCCGAGGCAAAATGTATCCGCCTGTGATCCACGCGGATGCTCCCTGCAATCTCTTATTTGAGATGGGCAACCACCCTCCCTGCGAGCGAGGGCCAGACCATCCGCACAATGTTGGGGGTTACGCCGATGACTTGGACAACGAAACGGAATTCACCGGACCCGCCATGAAAGAGCTGCGCAGACGCGCTGGACCGCAACCGAAAGCGTAAGCCTTTTGCTCCTGTTCCCGGGCTGCCGCCTACAGTAACAAAAGCAACCCCGCAACGAGTTGCACGGTTGCGGGGTTGCTTGTTTGTCCCAACCTTCCCCAGCGCGCTCAACCAAAGGCAAACGCGGCCGAATCTCTTTGACTACACAATTCGGATTCGCAGCCACCAAGATCCAATATTCGCCCTGTTGGCACACGGCGGGCACAAAAACAGGCGCGTCGGTACAGTACGCGTTTGCGCTCATTACGAGCAACTTTCAGCGTTCCAACGACTTATTGAATGACCCGGGTGGGTTTCGAACCCACGACCTACGGATTAAAAGTCCGTTGCTCTACCAACTGAGCTACCGGGTCTTGGTGGCCTTCAAGATAATGGGCCGGCACTCATCCGTGAGATATCACAAATCTTCGTTGAGTGCGACTGAGAGGCCTCCAGCTGGCGATGCTGGTGACGCGGGTGCCTCGGGGCCACAAAAAATCGTCTCCAGAGTAACCCGAGTAACGGGTGCGAACATGCCATTTACCTTCGCAAAGGTCAACGCGGTATTTCGCGCTGTAAGGATGTCCCGCCAGCGCGAGATCGCGGCTGCGCGCATGGCTGCGTTGGAAGAGAGCAACCATCTCCTCCAGACCCAGGCCCGCCAGTTAGAGCACCAGACCAACGAAGCCCGCGAGCTGGCACACGAGCTGGCTCTCACCAACGAAGAGCTGCGCGCCGTAATCAGCGAAGCGAGGAAGGCCTGGGCCGCGGCTGACGCGGCCAACCGGTCGAAGGCCGAGTTCCTCACCGTAATGAGTCACGAGCTGCGGACGCCACTCAACTCGATCGGGGGCTACGTGGATCTCCTGGAGATGGAGCTGCGCGGACCGCTCACCGACGCTCAGAAATCCGACCTCAGGCGCATCAAGCGGAGCCAGCACCACCTGCTGGGCATCATCAACGACATTTTGAACTTCACCCGCCTCGAGGCTACCGAGGTCAAGTTTGACATCATCGATGTCCCGCTCCGCGCCCTGATCGGCGACCTCGACGCCGTAGTCAGCTCGCTCGCGAGCGCCAAGTCCATCGCTTACCGGTGCGATTCGCCCCCCGCCAACGTCTACGCGCGCGCCGATGCGGACAAGCTTCGCCAGATCATGATCAACCTTCTCTCCAACGCCGTGAAGTTCACGCCCGCGGGTGGGCGCATCAGGCTTTCGTGCACGGTGTTGGAGAAATCGGTGTCGATCCACGTCAAAGACAACGGCCCTGGCATCCCGCACGACAAGCAATAGGCAGTGTTCGAGCCGTTCGTACAGCTCGATCAAGGCCTCACGCGGACTACCGAGGGCACCGGACTCGGTCTGGCAATCAGCCGCGGCCTGGCGCGGGGGATGGGGGGCGACGTGCAGGTCCGAAGCGATGTTGGCGTCGGGTCGGCGTTCACGGTGACGATCCCGCGCGCAGCTCCTCGTGCACTTTCAACCGAAAGCAGCGTCGCACCAGCATCAAGAGCAATACGGGCGGACTGAACTGCGGCAGGACTGAAACTGCGAGGGGAGCTAGGGTGGGAGGCAGGAGGTACTAGGTGCGACGTTGGAGGTAGACGCGCGACGTGCCGATGCTACGGTTCTACCTCCTACCTCGGACCTAGCACCTCGCACCCCCTACCTAGCTCTTCTCGCTTTTGCAGTTAGCACTTATCCGTGCCTTGCGCACGCGGTCCTACAGTGGGATTTTCGCTCTCCCACAGCCTCCTGCTCAATGCGAAGCAGAAACCGACTCCCTCTCATTGCCACCCTCATCGGGGTCGTCGCCTGCGCGTCGGCCTCGCACCACGCAGCGACCCCGCCGACTCCCGATGCTGCGACCGGATCGCAGCTCCAGGCGAAGACGGTTGGAATGGAGAGGCGCGACGGATTTATCCCGCTGTACCTGGACGCCAAACAAGGCAAGATCTACATGGAGATCCCGCGCGACTCGACGCGCACGCTCATGTTCGTCAGTCTCGCCACCGGCCTGGGATCGAATCCGATCGGCCTCGACCGTGGAGCAAGCGGCGATTCCTACATCGCGCGCTTCGACAAGAACGGAGACCACGTCCTGGTTGTGTTCGAGAACTGGAATTACCGAACGTCGGCGCTCGACAATCCGGCGCACGCCCGAACCGTCCTCGAGGCATTCCCCCAGAGTACCACCGCGTCGCTTCCGATCATTGCCCAGGACGGTCAACGCCTGGTCGTCGATGCCACCGAGTTCTTCATGCGCGACTGGAACGACGTGGCTGGAACCGTCGCGTCGGGCAACGAGGGCGCCTACTCCGTCGCTCGCGACCGGTCGAGCATCTACAGACCTTACACGAAGGCGTTTCCGGAGAATACCGAAGTAGACGTTGCGCTCACATTTGCCGCCCAGGGGCGCGCCGGGCAAACCATTTCGTCGATTGTCCCCGACGGAAAGTCGTTCACGCTACGCCAGCACATTTCGCTGCTGCCGCTCCCCGATCCCGGCTACAAACCGCGTGTGCTCGACCCGCGGGTCGGGTTCTTCGGCATCGTGTTCAAGGACTTCGCGCAGCCCATTCAGGAGCCGCTCGAGCAGCGCTGGATCGCGCGCCACCGGCTCGAGCGCGTGAATCCCTCTAATCCAAACAGCCCGATCAGGAACCCACTTGTCTACTACATCGACCGCGGAATCCCGGAGCCCATTCGAAGCGCAACGAAGCAGGGCGTCAGCTGGTGGATCGAAGCATTCGACCGGGCTGGACTGAAGGGCGGCTTCAGGGTCGAGGACCTGCCCGAGGGCGTAGACCCGATGGATGCTCGTTACAACGTGGTCCAGTGGGAGAATCGAAACGAGCGCGGTTGGTCGGTCGGCGGCGCGCTCAGCGATCCGCGGACGGGCGAGATCATCAAAGGCATGGCGCGTCTGGACTCGCACCGCGCTCGAACGGATTACAACATTTACGCGGGACTGTTTGGCGCCGACGCGGCGACGGCTGATACCGCGTTCGTGCTCGCCCGCGTCCGCCAGGTCAGCGCGCACGAAGTGGGACACACGCTGGGCCTCTCCCACAACTACATCGCGTCGACTTACGATCGTGGATCGGTGATGGATTATCCCCCACCCCGCGTTACCGTCAACGCGCACGGCGACATCGACATCTCGAGCGCCTACGCCGTGGGGCCAGGCGCATATGATGTGTTCGCGATTCACTGGGGGTACGGCATTTTCCCGCCCGAATCCGAAAAGGATTCGTTGCGAGGCATCGTCGACGATGGATTGCGACGTGGATTCCTTTTTCTCTCCGACGCCGACGCGCGTCCCGATTTCGCGTCCGACCCGCGAACAAATCTTTGGGATGATGCGTCGACGCCCACTGAGTTCCTGCAGCACGAGATGGCGGCCCGGAGCCTCGCCATTTCCAGATTCGGCGAGCGCAACATCCGCGTCGGGGAGCCGATCGCGCTTCTCCAGGAGCGCTTCGTTCCCCTTTATCTCATGCACCGGTTCGCGCTCAATTCGCTGACCAAGACTATCGGCGGAATGGAGTACGCAAACGCCGTCCGGGGTGACCGCGTGCAGGCGACCCGCCCTATCGACGCCGCCACACAGCGCGCGGCTCTGGCGTCCCTGATCGTGGCGCTCGAGCCGCGTGCCCTGGCAATCCCCGATACGGTCCTCACACTCCTCGGACCGCGACCTTTTTCCTACCAGCCCTACGTCGAGCTGTTCAGCAGCCGCACGCGCCCGGCGTTCGACGAGCTCGGTGCCGCGCGCACGCTGGCGCAGATGATCGTGGACGGAATTCTTCAGCGCGAGCGCGCTGCGCGCGTTGTGGCGTTTCAGACTCGGACACCGCGCCCACTCACGCTTGGAGAAGTGCTCGATGCGCTGACTGCTGACTGGGGTGCGCCCAGTCCTTCCAGTCCCAAGCTTGCCGCTTTGAGACGGGTCGCACAGCGAGCGGTTGTCGATCGCATGCTGCTGCTGGCGGCGGACAAGGAAGCGGCGCCGGAGGTCCGGTCCCTCATCGAGCTCAAGATGAGTTCTCTCCGCACCCGCGGCCGTGCGCTCGCTGCTTCAGGAGACGAACAGCGCCGTGCGCACTGGACGAGCATAGCGGCTGACCTCAATCGCTGGCTCGAGCGGCAGGAGCTTCCGTCCCCGACTCCGGCGCTACGCGCACCGCCGGGAGATCCGTTCGGAATTGATTGGTGATCCCCCCAGCCCCCTCTGGAGTGCGTTGAGCGGGTGCTTCCG
>JBGQIT010000056.1:0-11054 GCA_041498575.1 Gemmatimonadaceae bacterium | reverse complement strand
GATGATCTCATCCGTCCCCAGCGAATTGGCGATTTGCACGAGGTCAGCCTGTTCGGCGTTGAAGCGGGCCACGAGCTGGACAGCGATCAACTCCTCGTTGATGCGCTCAATCTCGATCCGAACAAAATTGGCCTCATGATATCTCTTTTCTCGCGACCATTGGCGCGCGGTATTCTCGGCGAAACGCAGGTTATTGATCAGCTCCTGAAGCGCCCTGGGATCGTTAGCGCTGGTGTCAGTGACGAATTCCGAGCGATCCTGCGCGAGGCTCGCCATGCTGCTGACGAAAGCGCTGTCTGTAAACCTGCGCGCGGCGGCGAGCTCCGTTTGCGTCTCGCGCGCTTCCGCCTCTCCGGTAGCGGAGATGGGGAGGAGCGAGGCGGCGACTTCGCGGCTTTCGCCGGCAAGCGCGACAATGAGGCGCTCCAGCCCGGCAATCGAGTTCCCATCGCGCTGTAAGTGCCCCAACTCCTGAACCCGCTCGCGCGTGACCCAAACCGCCCCACCGAGCAGCACGATCAGACTGGCGTTCAAAGGCAACGCCAGCAGAAAAAACCAGGTCCGCAGCCGCACGTTCGAGAAAGGCGCGGTTTTCTGGGCCTTTCCTTCGGGTCGTTTTGTCAGGTGGTGATGCCGTGTTGTCAGGCGTCGCCAGAAGCGCCGGAGAGAGGGGGCAGAGGGCTGCCGCCGAGCATCTGGTGCGGTAGCGCTCAGTTACTAGCTACACGACCCGTCGGGTACTAAGCAACACTGCGCACGCCCGAGGCCACGCCCGAATATCTCCCAACTACAAACTGAACGTGATCCGATATCTCACAACTACAAACTGAACGTGATCCGAGATCTCAGAAGCGTAGATCGCAGGTTTTAGTAAATACGCTGCGACGTATCTGAGTGGCGCTATGGCACAGGCGGTCGGTCGTACTCGGATATGCGAGCAATAGGGTCAGAGCGCGGTGACTATGTAAGACCGCGCTGATTGGTGAGCGAAAAACCGGTTGATGGGTGAGCCGGCACTGGGCGGTGGTTAAGATCTTCCGGGTGATCGAAGAAACGATATTGCTGCGGGGGGTCAAATTCAGCCAGTCCATCGGACCTCTGGAGTAAACCGGTTGGACTCTGCTTCGATGTGTCCGAGCTCGAGAGCGCCGTAGGAGATCGTGAAGCGATCGCCCTCGGTCTCGACTATTCCCACGTAGTCACCGGTGATGTTGCTTGAGAGGAAGATCTCTTGGTTCCGCCATTTGATGAAGCCACTCGAGTTGACCAGACGTACGGCCCAGGTATCGGGATAGACCAGCGGAGGGAGCCGCGTTGGATAAGCCCGCGGTGAGCTCGTGTAGAACTGGCCAGGAGGGCGGTGGTCTGGGAGACTCGAGTGTGGGCGATGAGTGTTGTACTCGGTCCTGAAATCGTCGAAGCGTCGTTGCTGTGACCGGAGAGATGGTGAAGCCGGCTTAGTGGCTGCCGCCTTGAGTGTTTTGTGAAAGCGCTCGTGCGCTCCGTTTTCCGACGGTGTTGCTGGCGTGATGTGCTCGGGCCTGATACCTAGACGCACCCACCAGAAGGCGAGCCGACCCAGGCGACCCAGCGAGTTGGCTTGTGCAAAGGGGACCCCGTTATCGGTGCGAAGAACACGGGGTAACCCGTATTCGCGGAAGAGACGCACGAAGGTCTGTTCGGTCGTTGCCACCGCTGTTGTCTTCAGCGCAGTGCAGCCGAGCAGGAAACGTGAGTGGAGATCGAGCACCGTCAGTGGATAGCAATACGGGCCACAGCCGCTCTTTAAGCGGAACTCCCCTTTGAAGTCGGCAGTCCAGACCATGTTGGGCTCAAGCGCTCTGGTGCGCCCCGTTTCCAGAGCCTTTCGCTCGTTATCTCGATTCTGCCGCCTCTTTCGGACAATGAGATTCGATCTCTTGAGCAGCTCGCCGATCGAACTGGCCGCGGGCCAGCGCACCTCTGGTTCATGCTGGATCAGCCAGTCGCGGAGCATCTGCGCACCGTAGAGCGGATATCTTCGCCTGAGCGCGATCACTCGCGCTCTCACTTCAGGCGTAATGCGATAAGGGTGGGTCAGGCCCGCATGCGATCGATCCTCGAGACCCTCGATACCTTCTTCTCTGAATCGCTTGAGCTGCTTATGTCCGGTCTTTTCGCTAATTCCGAACGCATCGCAGATATCCACGATTCGCTTCTTCCGATCCAGGCACGCCTGGATGAACGCCATCCTTTCCGACATGGGCGAACTCTCTTGCCACGGCACGGGCACCTCCCGGACGATGCCCGAATGTGGTGCCGCCGCGCTGCCGGCTCACCTATCAACCGGTTTTTCGCTCACCCATCATTCCGGTCTGTACCCTACGTACTCAGATCTATGCCTCTGACATCTCGGATCCCGTTCAGTTCGCGGTTGTCGGATCCCGTTCAGTTTGCAGTCGCTAGATTGAAAGTGCCATGAGCGAAACATCAAAGAGCACGGGCGTCGTCTTCCTCTCCGCCGTCCGAACCCCATTCGGCACCTTCGGCGGAAAGTTGAAGGACATCTCCCCGGTGGATCTTGCCGTTCATGCCTCGAAGAACGCGATCGAGCGGGCTGGAATCACAGCGACAGATGTCGATCAGACGATTTTCGGCAACGTCCTCTACACGACCAACGATTCCATATACTTCGCGCGTCACGTCGCCCTCAAGTCGGGATGTCGCCAGGAAACCTCGGCGCTCACTCTCAACCGCCTTTGCGGCTCCGGATTTCAGGCCGTAGTAAGCGGGGCGCAGGAGATCATCCTCGGCGACGCCAAGGTTTGTCTCGTCGGGGGAGCCGAGTCGATGTCGCTGGCACCGCACGTCATTCGCGGGATCAGATGGGGCACGCCCCTCGGCAAGGCACCGCCGATGGAGGACGTCTTGTGGGAGGGACTCACCGATTCCTACGTCGGGCTTGGAATGGCGGAGACCGCGGAGAACCTGGCTGAGATTTACAAGCTGGATCGCGGATGCGTCGATGAGTTCGCCCTGAGATCGCAGCAGCTCTCGAAGGCTGCGTGGAACGAAGGCGTATTCAAGGACGAAGTTGTGCCGGTCCCAATCCCCAATCCAAAGACCGGAAAAATCGAGGAGCTCGCGATCGACGAGCACATGCGGCCCGACACGACGGCGCAGAAGCTGAGCGCGCTCAGGCCCGCATTCCGGAAGGGTGGCGTCGTGACCGCTGGAAATGCCTCCGGCATCGGCGACGGGGCCGGCGCAATGGTAATCGCCAGTGAGAAGTTTGCGCGCGAGCGTAAGCTCGAGCCGCTCGGAAGACTCGTATCGTGGAGCGTTGCGGGCGTGGATCCGGCCGTGATGGGAATCGGACCGGTGCCGGCATCGAAGGCAGCGCTGGCGAAGGCCGGATTGGCCATGAAAGACATGGATCTGATCGAGGTCAACGAGGCCTTCGCTGCCCAGACCTGCGCCGTTGAGCGCGAGTTGTCACTTCCCCGCGAGCGCCTCAACGTGCACGGAGGTGCCATTGCGCTGAGCCATCCGCTCGCCGCCTCTGGGGCAAGGATCACGGCCCACCTACTGCATGCGTTGCGTGCTCAGGGCAAACGATACGGGCTTGGTACCGCGTGTATCGGCGGGGGCCAGGGAATCGCGATCGTAGTGGAATCCATTCAATAGACTGCGCTCGTTGCAGCGAACGAGGAAAATCATGAAGCGACTGTTCAGAATATTCGGATTGGCGTCGGCCGCCGTATTCGCGGCTGCTTGCGCGTCAGTTGGCGGCGGCACGGGTGGCACCGTGACGAACGGAGGCGCCGGTCCGACAACCGAACCGGCCTCGCCGTCCATTATCTGGCCCGTCAAGACTCGAGAGCACGTCGACCTCTGGCTGCATGGATTCGCGATGCTTCAGGAGGACACGACGTTTGTGCCCTTCTTCAAGCGCGGGTACGGCACCGACATGATCGTTCTCAAGAACAAGGCGAACGTCGTCTCGCAGCTGGATGCCAACCGCGACAAGCTCCGCGCGCGTCTCGCGGTCAACCCGCAGCTCGTCAACGCCCAGTTCGTGCCGCTCTCGTTTCAAACGTGGGCCGATCTTACCCAGACCGTCGACCTGTTCGTCCGCGCGAGCGGTAATCCACGCGCCGCGTCATCCCAGCAGCAGGCGGGGGCGATCGCTTTTCTGGCCGCCTACTTTCCAACGGGAGCCGACCGGGACTGGCTGCGCCTCTTCGTGCAATCGCTCAACGACGAGAGCACGCGCTTCTATCACTCATACTGGCTCCAGCAGGAGCGCGAGCGCAGCAATGTGCTCGATCTAGTCGATACGCTCTGGCAGCGGACCTATCGGCCGCGGATGCAGCGATTCCTCAACAACACTCAGCAGGCCCAGGGAAGCATTCTGCTTTCGCTGCCGCTCGATGGGGAGGGCCGGTCGCTGACCAGCGGCAAGCAGTCGAATATCATCACAGTCAACTTCCCCGAGCGGCCGAGCGATGCGGTGGAAGCGATCTACGTGATCGCTCACGAGGCGGTCTCGGGGATCGCCGGCACTGCTGTCTCCGACAACATCACGCCCGAGCAGCGTCGCGGCGGACTCGGCGAACGCTACCAGAGCTCGGCGGCGGTGCGCGGCGGAGCGCTTCTCATTCAGCGCACGTCGCCGGAGCTTCTCGATGGCTACATGCGCTACTATCTGAAGTCCGTGAACCGGCCAGCCGGCGCGAACGTGCAAGCAGCGTTCACAGCGACCTTCGCAATCCCCGACACCATTCGCGACGCCCTGATCCGACAGCTCGACGTCGTACTCGGGGGGATTTAAGCAGATATAATTCTGCATGGCCGATGAGAAGGCTCCACTGCCCGCGCCCGTTCCCGGCCGGCAGACTCTGTTGGATCGTCAGGCGCTCGAGCGCGTGCTTGCGCGCGCGGCGGAGCTTCAAGGCGCGAGCGCGCTTCCCGATTCCAGCGATCTGATCAGCGAGAGTCAGCTCCTCGACATCGGAAACGAGGTCGGGCTGAATCCGTCGACAATCAACCAGGCGCTCGCCGAGGAAAGAACACGCATCACCGTCCCCGAGGAGCGCGGTCTGGTCGCGCAGATCTCGGGCGCCGGGTTCGCGACTGCCACGAGGACCGTTCCCGGAATTCCGCGCGACGTTCTCGCGACGATCGACGCCTGGATGCTGCGCGACGAGTGTCTTCAGGTGCAGCGCCGTTTCGCCGACCGAATCACCTGGGAGCCCCAGCGGGGACTTTTCGGCAAGCTGAGACGCACGGTCAACGTCAGTGGCCGTGGCTACTATTTGATGGATGCGGGCCAGGTGTCCGCGACGGTGATGCCGGTCGATTCCAGCCGCGTCGTCGTCAGACTCGACGCCGACATTCACGCCAGCAGAGCGCGTCGCGTTGGAATCGGTGGGTTGCTGGCAGCGATGGGAGCCGCCGCGGGCGGAATCGTCGGCCTCGGGCTCATCGTCGCCCACATTCCCCTCTTCATCGCCGCCGGTTCGGCCGTGCTCCCATTTGCCGGCGGCACCTTCGCGGCATACAGGGTGGCGCGGACGCATCGCGGCGTTCTCTCCAGCGTGCAGCTCGCTCTGGAGCAGATCCTCGATCGGCTCGAGCACGGTGAGTTCGAACGGCCCGGACTGCTTGGAGTGATTTCTTCGCGAGCGCGGTTGCCGAAAGGATAGATTAGAGCGTAATCGTTCGAGAGGTTGGCCGCTTGATGAAGAAAATCAGCAAGGTAGGCGTGATTGGGGGAGGCCTGATGGGAAGCGGGATCGCCCAGGTCTCGGCCGCGGCAGGATTTCCCACCGCCGTACGCGAAGTCTCCGACGCTCTATGTGTTAAATCGCGACAGTCCATCGAGAAATCTCTCGCCAAAGGCATCGAGCGCGGGAAAGTCACAGAAGCGGAGCGCGATAAAACGCTCGGCAATCTTCGGTTCGTCACTGAGCTGAAGGAGCTGGCGGACTCCGATCTTTTCATTGAGGCTGTAGTCGAAGATCTCGACGTCAAGAACAACCTCTGGTCCCAGCTCGATCAGATCGCGCGACCCGATGCGATCTTCGCCTCGAACACCTCGAGCCTGACGATCATCGCGATGGCGGCCGCGAGCGGGCGGCCCGATCGAATGCTCGGCATCCACTTCTTCAATCCCGTGCCGCTGATGAAGCTGGTGGAGGTCGTCCGCACGATCACCACCAGCGAGGAGACGGAACAGCGCTCTCTGGATTTCGTGCGGGCGCTGGGAAAGGAGCCCATACGGGCGAAGGACAGCTCCGGATTTGTCGTCAACCTGCTTCTGATTCCGTACATGATCGATGCGATAAAGGCGCTGGAATCGAACGTCGCCTCAGTCGAGGACATCGACAAGGGGATGCAGCTGGGCGCCGGACATCCGATGGGACCTTTCACCCTCCTCGACTTCGTTGGCCTCGACACGGTCTATAAAATCGCCGAGATCATGTTCGCGGAGTATCGGGAAAGCAGATACGCTCCGCCGCCTTTGCTCAAGCGAATGGTGCTGGCGGGCATGCTCGGGAAAAAAACGGGGAAGGGATTCTACGATTACTCGTCGGCTCCTCCGCGACCGAGCAGTCTCGGATTGTGAGTCTCCCGGGATTCCGCGGCTATTTTCGCGAGGACGAGCTCGCGCGCGCCGTCTATTCCGAGGCGGCGGGCATCGGGCGCGCGGTTCCGGCTGCCGTCGCGGTTCCCGTCGACGCGGAGGATGTCGTCGTCCTGGTGAAGTGGGCTGCGGAGACGGGGACAAGCCTGATCCCACGCGGGTCGGGAAGCAGTATGTCGGGCGGCGCCATCGGAACGGGAGTAATCGTCGATCTCTCGCGCATCAATCATCTCGGTCGAATCGATGAGAGGGACCGGACCGTCTGGGCGGAACCCGGAGTCATCTGGTCGGCTCTCGACGTGGCCGCGAGGAGAAAGGGTCTGCGATTTCCTGTGGATCCATCGAGCGGTCAATTCTGCACGCTGGGCGGAATGGTGGCGACCAACGCCTCGGGCGCTCACACCCTCCGCTACGGCGCGACCCGTGCCTGGGTGAATGCGATCGACTGCGTCTTTGCCGACGGAGATCGCGCCATGATCACGCGCGGCGAGCCGTCGCCGAAGAGAATCGAAGCGATCAATCGCTTCATGCGCGATGTCCACGGCGAGATCGTCGCGAGCGACAAGAGGCGACCGATCATGCATCTGGGGGTCCGCAAGGAATCGTCGGGATACGCGATCCACGATTACTCCACGAAAGCCGACCTGGTGGATCTTCTCGTCGGAAGCGAGGGAACGCTGGCGATCATGGTCGGGATTCAGCTCACGCTTTCTCCGGTTCCCGCGGCCACGAGTAGCGTGCTCGGATCCTTCTCGTCGCTCGAGGAGGCGACGGCGGCGGCGACCAAGGCGGTTGAAGCAGGCGCCAGCGCTTGCGAGCTGCTCGACCGAACCTTTCTCGCGTACGCCGCCAAAGGAAGGAGCGTCGACGAGAAATTCCGCCAGAGGATGGAGGGAACGGCGGCGATTCTGCTGGCGGAAGTCGAAGCCGACACCGCGGACGCGGCGGCAGCGGGGGCACAGAAACTCGCGAAGGCCTTCGGTGATTCCGGAGCCAGGGATGTCGATGTGGCGCTGACACCAGAGGCGGAACACGATCTCTGGGAGCTGCGGCACGCGGCGAGTCCGATCCTCTCCGCGCTCGAGAATTCGGCGTCGATGCAATTCGTCGAGGATGGCGCGGTCCCGCTGCCGAAGCTTCCGGACTACGTCCAGGGAGTAAGGAAGGCGCTGGCCGAGCGCGAGGTGAGCGGAGTGATCTTCGGTCACGCCGGCGATGCCCACGTGCACGTGAACCCCTTGATCGACGTCAGGCAGGCGGACTGGCGCGACAAGGTCTCGGGCCTGCTCGAGGATGTAGTCAAACTCACTGCGCGCCTGGGCGGCACGCTCACCGGGGAGCACGGTGACGGACGAATCAGGACTCCGCTGCTCGATCGCGTCTGGCACAAGGACGCGATCCGCGCCTTTGCCCTCGTCAAGAAAGCCTTTGACCCGGCGAACATCTTCAACGCGGGAGTAAAAGTGCCGCTTCCGAATCAGAGGGCGATCACCGACATCAAGTACGATCCCTTGCTCCCTCCACTGCCCGAGCGAGCAAGAACAGCCCTCGACGACATGGTGAAAGACCGGGCATACGATCGCTTTCGGCTGTCGCTGATCGGCGGATCGTCTTAGCTTTCTGCCGCTCGACGCCGTTCATGGCGAAGTAAGTAAGCCCGCGGCCAACAGCCGGTCCGCCGACAGCCCCCGGCCGGCAGTCTTCAGTGGCAGTTTCCTTTTCCCGAAAATTCGCTTGTACTATACGGAGCCCGTAGTAACCCTTCTTGCCCGCCCGGTCTTTCTCGAGCCCGATCACCTGAAGGTCCGCTGGCTCGGAGAGAGCACCGATGGCGAGAGACTCGCGGAGTTTGCCGGCCGTCTCTGCTACATGAGCCAGAAGAACCCGGCCAACCGCGCGACGCGCGAATACCTCGAGAACATCAAGAAGCAGGGACATGGAAGCGTTCTCGAGCACGCGAACTATTCCCTCCTGCTCGAGGGCGTGAGCCGCTCACTGACCCATGAGCTCGTTCGGCATCGCGCCGGATTTGCCTATAGTCAGCTCAGTCAGCGGTACGTGGATGAGTCGGAAGCCAACTTCGTCGTCCCGCCGGCGATCGTCGGGGACGAGGCTCTCGAAAATGAATGGCGGGCCCAGATCGATGCGGCGCAGAAAAGCTACGTTCGGCTCGTCGAGCACCTGATGGAGCGTTATGGCTGGGTCGCGGACAAGGTCCACCGCCGGAAAATGTCGAGAGAGGCGGCGAGAGGGGTTCTTCCCAACTCCACCGAGACGAAAATCGTGGTGACCGCCAACGCGCGAGCCTGGAGAACGATGCTGGAGCTTCGCTCGAGCGAGGGAGCCGAGCTGGAGATCCGCCGCTGCGCCATCGCCATGCTCAAGCTTCTTCAGAAAGAGACTCCCGCCTTCTTTTCGGACTTCGAGCTGTATCAGGCGGAGGATCGGCGCGAGGCGGCGCGGATCATTTACCACAAAGTCTGAGCAAAAAGAAAAAGGCTAACTGAAGACTACCGGCCTGGGGCTGCCGGCGTGCCGGCTTTTGGCCGCGGGCTTGATAGGATGCCCCGGAAAGTCTGCGACGCCCCGCGGAAAGAAATTTCAGAAGCCTTGGAAGAAAGTCGGCCGGGTTTAAAAAAAATCCCGAAGCCCTCAAAAAACTTTTTGTCGAAAATTTTTTCTTTTCGAAAACGCGGAATAATTATTGCGCCATATGCTCCGCGTTTATATACTCGTGATCAATGATTCGATCGTGTGAGTTTTCGTAGGGTGTCGATGACTCTTATCGGACTCGCCTACAATCAAAAACCTGAGCCAACAGAGCTCACCAGCCCAGCATCAGAGGGCGGCCGTCAGGAAGACGGGGAGCTTCCGCGCCCCGATGAAGAGCCTCCCAGTAGAATCCTCGACCTCTCGATAGCGGAGCTAATCGCCCGCGACGAGTTCGCCGAGTGGGACAGCCCCGCCACGATCGCCGCCGTTGAATCCGCTCTCTCCCGCCTCGGAAAAGTCGTTTGCCTCGAGGCAAAGGAAGATTTTCCGGAGAGGCTCCGCCAGGCGAGGCCGGATATCGTCTTCAACATCGCCGAAGGATTTAACGGGGTGAACCGCGAAGCCCACGTTCCGGCGATCTGCGAGTTTTACGGAATCCCATATTCCGGGAGCGATCCCTTCACTCTCACGCTCTGCCTCGATAAGGCGCGAGCGAAGGAGACGCTGGCCTTTCACGGCATCCCGACCCCAAAGTTCGCGGTCGTCGAGACGTCGGCTGAGATCGAGTCACGGACTGCGGACTTGATGCTTCCGCTCTTTGTAAAGCCCGTGCACGAAGGATCGTCGAAGGGAATCACCGACAGCAATCTCTGCTGGGATCGCTCCCAACTCCTCAGCCAGACGAAGTTTCTCCTCGAGAACTACAACCAGCCCGTTATCGTCGAGGAATATCTGCCTGGTAAGGAATTCACCTGCGCGGTCCTCGGCAACGGCGACGAAGCGACGGTACTGCCCCTGGTCGCGATGAATTTCGATTCGCTGCCCAAGGGCGCGCTTCCGATCTACAGCTTCGATGCGAAGTTCGTCTGGGATCGTCCCGAGAATCCGCTCGACATTTTCCAATGTCCGGCGCGTATCACGAGAGAGCTTCAGGCGTCTATTGAGCGAGTAACGCTCGACGCGTTCCGTGTGCTTGGTTGCAAAGACTGGGCAAGAATCGATGTCCGTCTCGATGCCGACGGAAGCCCAAACGTGCTGGAAGTGAATCCGCTGCCGGGAATTCTTCCCGACCCGGCGGACAATTCGTGTTTGCCGAAGGCCGCGCGAGCGGCGGGGATCGGCTATGAAGAGCTCATTCAGAATTGTCTGAAATACGCTGCCGCGCGGCAGGGAGTCGATCTGAATCGCTCCCGCTCGCGCGCCGGCGGAGCTCAGGGTGCGCCAGCGCTCGCCGCCAGCGCATCGGCGTGACCGATACCACGCGGAGGAACACGCCATGAAAATAGCCTTGTTGTTCGATGGCCTTTCTGCCTTGGGGAAAACTCCCGAGGTCCAGCTGCTCGACTCGATCGAAGCGGTTGAGAGCGCGCTGCTCGATTGGGCGACCGAGGTCGTGCGCGTGCCCGTGACCAACGACGGCCGCTGGGTCGAGCGTGTTCGAAAGGGAAAATTCGATTTGATCTTCAATCTCGTCGAAGGCATCGACGGGGAAGCCGTGTACGAGCCAATGGTCATCTCGGTACTCGAGCTCCTTGGAATTCCTTTCACGGGCAGCTCCAGCTGGACGACCGCGCTCACTCTGAGAAAAAACGTCGTCAACGGAGTTCTCGACCGCGCCGGACTGCCTGTCCCGCGCTGGGCCCACGTGCGCCGCGGTGAAGAGATCACGAGCGTCGGGTTCCCGGCGATCTGCAAGCCAGTCGCTGAGGATGCT
>JBGQIT010000055.1:0-11096 GCA_041498575.1 Gemmatimonadaceae bacterium | reverse complement strand
TGATCGCCAAGGCTGCGCCTCCGGAGAAAGAAAGGCTCAAAATGCTCAAAGGCCGCGCTGCGATTGCGAATGCGAAGCTCGCGTACAGGCTATTCAGACAGAAGTTCGCGGGACCGCGCTGGGATGCGCTGGTGAAGCAGGGAGCGCGTGTCCAGCGTCCGCTCTGGGCGAGCACAAGCACGAAGAATCCCGAATACCGCGACGTGATGTACGTCGAAGAGCTGATCGGCCCGGACACGGTCGATACAATGCCGCCCGCTACCATCGAGGCGTTTCGTGATCACGGAGCCGTCGAGAGAACGGTCGACAAGAAGGTCGCGGCGGCCGAGGGACTGCTCAAGGAAATCGAGGCGGTTGGAATATCGATGAAGGAGGTCACCGAGAAGCTCCTGGTCGAAGGGATCGCCAGCTTCCAGAAATCTTTCGACGAGCTGATCGCCGGACTCGAGGCGAAGATAGGCTCACTTGCACCTGGCGGGAAGTGACCGGCATCTACACTCCCCGCACGAAGATCGTCTGCACGCTTGGGCCCTCGACCTCGACCGACGACGCGATCCGCGGACTGATCGAGGCCGGCATGAACGTCGCCCGCGTGAACTTCTCCCACGGGACGCACGAGCAGCACGCGGCGACGATTGCCATGGTTCGACGACTCGCGGACGAGGCGGGAAAGCCGATCGCGATTCTGGGCGACCTCCAGGGACCGCGAATCAGGATCGGCGATCTGGCGAAGCCGAGAACACTGAGGGTGGGCGAAGACGTCGTGCTCGTGCACGAGGGTGACGAGAAGAATGGTGAGATTCCCGTCACCTACGACCAGCTGGCGCACGACGTGCGCGTCGGGGACAGGATTCTCATCGACGATGGGCTGCTCGAGCTCGTTGCTCTCGACGTAGGCAATGCGCGGGTAAAAGCACGCGTCCTGAACGGCGGAGAGCTGAAGAGCCACAAGGGATTGAACCTTCCGGGCGTTCAGGTCTCGGCCCCATCGATCACGGAAAAGGATGAGGCCGACATTCGCTTCGCTGTCAAGCACGAGGTGGATTACCTCGCGCTCAGCTTCGTAAGACGCGCCGAGGACATCGAGTCTTTGCGCAAAATGATTCCGAAGTGGCTGCTGGTAGTCGCGAAGATCGAGAAGGATGTCGCCCTCCAGAACATCGAGGCCATCGTCCGCGCCAGCGATGTGGTGATGGTTGCGCGCGGCGATCTCGGAGTCGAGCTCCCGTTCGAAGCCGTGCCCGGCGCGCAGAAGAGAATCATCCGGCTCGCGAACAGGTACGGGCGACCTGTTATCACCGCGACGCAGATGCTGGAGTCGATGATCGAGCACCCGCGCCCCACTCGCGCGGAGGCCAGCGACGTTGCCAACGCGATCATGGACGGAACAGACGCGGTGATGCTGTCCGCCGAGACCGCCGCCGGGGCCTATCCGCGGCTCGCGGTCGAGGCCATGACTCGAATCATCAAGGAGATCGAGACGCATCCGCCGGTCGCTCCCTTCTCGGGCGCGGAGCAGGGTGATGGAGTCGTGACCACTGAAGTCGCCATCGCAGCCGCGACGGTCGCGGCGGTCGGCATGTTGGGCGCACCCCTCGTCGTGGTCTTCACCAAGAGCGGCTTTTCAGCGCGTGTCGTCGCGTCGAAGCGGCCTCCGGTTCCGATCCTGGCACTCACGGACGAGGAGCGGACATACCGGCAGCTGGCGCTCGTGTGGGGCGTAGTTCCGGAGCTGGTGCCGCACTGTGCCGACTACGACGAGATGATGGAGCAGACCAAGGGTGTCGTCGTGCGGCGGGAGCTGGCGGCGAACGGCGACAGGATCATCGTCACCGCGGGCGTGCCTTTCGACCTGCCCGGGACTACCAATCTGCTCAAGGTGGAGATCGTCTGAAGCTTACCTTCCTGGGAACAGGAACCAGCTTTGGCATCCCGCAGATCGGATGTGCGTGCGAAGTGTGCAGGTCGACGGACTCCCGGGACAAGCGAACTCGTGTCGGCGCGCTGGTCGAGACGGATGGAGGCACGAGCATCCTCATCGATACTCCTCCGGAGCTGCGCCTGCAACTGATCGCCGCCGGCGTAAGCAAAGTCGATGCCATTCTATTCACACACGATCACGCGGATCACGTCCATGGAATCGACGACATCCGCGCGCTTTCCGACCGGAGCGATGGTCCGATCGAGATGTACGGACCGCCGGATTCGATGGCGCGATTGGCGAAGCGCTTCGCGTACATCTTCGACAACTCCATCCACGCCCTTCCCGGGACGAGCAAACCCGAGGGCCGCGCTCACCCCGTTCTTCCGGGGAAGAGCTTTCGCATCGGAGACGTGGAGGTCACGCCAGTGTCCATTCCGCACGGCCCCATCTCCGTTTACGGTTACCGCATCGGCAACCTTGGATACATCACCGACGCGAAGGAGCTGCCGGAAGATGCGGTGCGCGCTTTTCGTGGGGTCGATGTCCTCGTCCTCAACGCCCTGTTCCGCACGTCGCACCCGACGCACTTGAGCGTGTCAGAGGCTGTCAGCGCTGCGCAGAAGATCGGCGCGCGAGAGACCTGGCTTACGCATCTCACGCATCGCACCGGTCACGCCGAGCTGGAGGCGGAGCTGCCGCGCGGTATCGCTCCTGCATTCGACGGACTGACCGTAGAGGTCAACTGAGATGACACTGAGACTCGATTACTCCAACATGATGGTCTCGCCGGGCGGGATCGACCAGAGAGCGTGGACCGCGGCCGGAAAGCAGTTCGCGGACGCAAAACGTGCTTTCGATTCGCTGCGAGCGACTGGCACCGTTGGATTCGTCGATTTGCCGGCCGACAAGCCGTTGGTCGACCAGGTTACGCGATTCTCTGCGGCTGCCCGCGGCAAGTACGACGACGTGGTGATCCTGGGGATCGGCGGGTCGGCGCTCGGCCCCATTGCTTTGCGCACCGCACTGCGGCCGAGCGGTTGGAACATGCTCGATGAAAAAGCGCGCGACGGCTACCCGCGGCTTCAGGTTCTCGACAACGTCGATCCAGAGACGATCGCCGCGCTGCTGGGACGTCTTCAGCTCGCGCGCACACTGTTCATCGTCACGTCCAAATCGGGCGGGACGGCCGAGACGATGGCGCAGTTCCTCATCGTGTACGAGCGAATCACGTCGGCGAAGCTGGATGTGGCGAAGCACCTGGTCTTCGTCACCGACCCCAAACAAGGTGCTTTACGGCCGTTGGCCGACCGCCTGAAGGTGCCGGCACTCGACATTCCACCGAGCGTGGGCGGCCGATTCAGTGTGCTGACTCCGGTCGGGACCCTGCCGGCAGCGCTGATCGGCGTCGACGTGCAGTCTCTTCTTGCCGGCGCCGGCGAGATGGCCAGACGTTGCGACGGGGCGGAACTCGCGGCCAACCCCGCTGGCGTGTACGCGATTCTCCAGTGGCTCTCCGACACCCAGCTGAAAAAGTCGATTGCCGTCTTCATGCCGTATTCGGATCCGTTGCGTGATTTTGCCGCCTGGTTCGTCCAGCTCTGGGCAGAGAGTCTGGGAAAGAAACGGCCCGACGGCACATCCGTGGGGTCCACGCCGCTCGCGGCGCTCGGTGCGACGGACCAGCACGCACAGGTCCAGCTCTTCATGGAAGGGCCGGCGGACAAGACGGTCACGTTCGTCGCGGTAAAGAAGCGATCGACGGACGTCAAGATTCCGTCAGCCTTCCCCGACGTGAAAGAGCTCGGGTATCTCGCCGGCCATTCTCTCGGCGAGCTGATCGACATCGAACAACGCGCAACCGCTGGAGCGCTGGCACGGCGCGGAAGGCCGAACATGACGATTCACCTCGACCGCGTGGACGCAGCGCACGTGGGCCAGCTGATGATGCTACTCGAGATCGCGACTGCGTACACGGGACAGTTGTACGGGATCGACGCCTTCAACCAGCCTGGTGTGGAGCTCGGAAAACAGTTCGCCTACGCCCTGTTGGGCCGGCCCGGCGCGGACGCTGCAAAAAAGGAGTGGGAATCACTGCCTAAGAGTGATCCGCTCTGGACAGTTTAAAAAAACTGAAGACTACCTGCTGAGGGCGATGGGCCGGGCGGCTAAAGGCTACAAGCTCCATACACGCGTTCCAACAACGCCAGCAGCCCCCGCTGGCCTGCGCACAGCCCTCAGCAGGTAGTCTTCAGTAGATTTCGTGGACCTTGCGATGACCGTAAACCCAAACGAGTTTCTGACTAACATGTTCGCGAATCCATTCAACAAAGCTGTGACCGTCCTCGACGGCCGTGTAACTATTCATGACGAGTCAGTCATCGCATCTCCGGCGATGGACAAGCTGGCGTACACCGCCGTATTCGGGGAGCCCGACGACCGCGAGGACGCGCGCTGGCTGATCTGGGAGATTGGACAGGCCGTGGGCGTACGGCCCTCTTCGATTCACGACCTCTATCTCGCCCGGGGCCGAGGACTTACCGGCGGATTCACGGTTCCCGCGATGAACATTCGCGGAATGGCTTACGACACCGGCCGCTCGATCTTTCGCTCGGCCGTACGCCTCAAGGTCGGAGCGCTCATCCAGGAAATCGCCCGATCGGAGATTGCGTACACAGATCAGCGTCCAGCGGAGTACGTGGCCGTCATGCTCGCGGCGGCGCTGCGCGAGGGGTTTCGTGGGCCGATCTTCATCCAGGGCGACCACTTCCAGGTAAATGCCAAGAAATTCGCCGTGGATCCCGTCCCCGAAGTGAGCGGCGTAAAACAGCTTGCGCGCGAAGCGATTGCGGCGGGCTTTTACAACATCGATGTCGATACTTCGACGCTCGTGGATCTCTCGAAGCCCACGCTAAAGGAGCAGCAGCGGACCAACTACGAGCAGGGAGTCGAGCTCGCGTTGACAGTGAGGGAGCTGCAGCCACAGGGCGTGAACATCTCGATCGGTGGCGAGATCGGCGAAGTCGGTACCGAGAATTCGACCGTCGAAGAGCTCGTGACCTACATGGACGGCTTCAATGAGACGCTCGCGAAGCGCGCCCCCGGCACCGAGGGACTGTCCAAGATCAGCGTGCAATCGGGAACGACGCACGGCGGTGTCGTGCTCGCAGATGGCAGCATTGCCGACGTCAAGATCGATTTCGACACGCTCGCGAGGCTCTCCAAGATCGCTCGCGAGAAATACGGACTGGCCGGCGCCGTTCAGCACGGGGCCTCGACTCTCCCCGATACCGCGTTCCACAATTTTCCGCGCACGGAAACCGCCGAGATCCACTTGGCCACGAACTTCCAGACGATGTTGTTCGACAACATCCCAGAGGCCCTGCGCAAAGAGATCTACGAGTGGCTGCACGTGAACGCGAAGGACGAGCGCAAGCCAACCAATACCGACGAACAGTTCATCTACAAGACTCGAAAGAAGGCAATTGGGCCTTTCAAGAAAAGGTTCTGGGACTTGCCAGCCGACGTGAAGGCCCGTCTGGCCAAGGCGTACGATGAGAAGTTCAGCTTTCTGTTCACCCAACTGGCGGTGGTCAACACCCGCGATATCGTCGATCGTTTCGTGAAGCCCGTCGAGCAACACAAGCCGCAGCCGCACCCCGATCTCGTCATGGTCGAGGCGGCGCCGGACGACGCGGATCTGAGTGACTGACACTCGTCGCAAGCCAAAGGAAGCTCCACAAGCGGTTCGTGAGATAATCCGACGGGCGGGGCACGAGCTACGGAACGCTCTCAACGGTGTTGCCGTAAATGTCGAAGTCGTGCGGAGCCGGATAGGCCGCGAAGGACCACCTTTGGAGCTCGCATCCTTCGCCGAGCGCGCATCGGCTCAAGTGGGAGAGGCGAGCGCACTGGCGGATGGACTGCTCGCACTGGTCGGTCCGCTGCTGGCTTCGCCGACGGCCGGGACATCGAAGACGGCCGGCGGCAACCATGGCGCTGGAAGTCGAATAGAGCTAATGATTTATGGCGACGGCGCGCCTGCCGTTGTGTCCGATATCGAACGCCTCGCGAGCCGCATCGGCGTTGCGGTCGAGCAGCAAGGCCGGAGCGTTATATTAACAATCTTGCCCGAAGGAAAAAGCCATTCCAAAGACTGAGCTGAATCAGCCCAAGGTACTCATCGCAGACGACGACCGTTCTATAACGGAAGGGTTGAGCGCGATTTTGCGCGATGAGGGATACGAGGTCGCGGTCGCCGTCGATGGCCAGAAGGCCCTCGATGCGCTCGGCGCCGAAGCTTTTGGTGTCGTGCTCGCTGACCTCAAAATGCCGAAGGTGGATGGGCTCGCGCTGCTCAAAGAGCTGCAGCTCCGCGCAATTCCCACGGAGTGCATCATCGTCACCGGTCAAGCAACGGTCGATTCCGCGGTGCAGGCGATGCGCGAAGGCGCGTACGACTACGTCGAGAAGCCACTAACGGCCGACAAGCTGAATCGCCTCAAGGCGCTCATTCCGAAGGCGCTCGAGAAGTTCAACGTGCAGCAGAAGAACCGCGAGCTGTCGTCCAAGCTCGAGGGGCTCACGCACTTCGGCGAGCTGACTGGCCAATCCGAGGAGATGCGCGCCGTCTATCAGATCATCGAAGCCGTCGCTCCCTCGACCGCCAGCGTGTTGATCTTCGGTGAGTCTGGCACGGGCAAGGAGCTCGTCGCGCGTGCGATCCACGCGAAGAGCGAGAGAGCGAAGGGTCCGTTCTTCGCCCTCAACTGCGCCGCGCTTCCCAAGGACATACTCGAGAACGAGCTATTCGGGCACGAGAAGGGCGCGTTCACTGGCTCGACCAACGAGAAGCCGGGCGCGTTCGAGATGGCCGACGGCGGGACGATCTTCCTCGACGAGGTGGCGGAGATGCCACCCGACATTCAGGTCAAGCTCCTGCGCGCGATCGAGTCGAGAACCATCAGACGACTCGGCGGCAAGAAGGAGATCGAGGTGGACATTCGCATTCTTGCCGCGACCAATCGCGATGTGCAGAAAGCGCTGGCGGACAACGATCTGCGCGAGGATTTGTACTATCGTCTCGCCGTCGTCGAGCTGTTCCTGCCGCCGCTGCGCGAGCGCATCGGCGACATCAAGCTGCTCGCGAACGAGTTTCTCGCGCGTTTCGCGAACCAGAATGGCAAGCCGATGACCGGCTTTGACGATGAGGCGTGGGAATGGATTCTCTCGCACAACTGGCAGGGCAACGTTCGAGAGCTGAAAAACGCAGTCGAGCGCGCGGTAATCATGAGCCGCTCCGACAAAATCAAGGCAGCCGACATCATGCCGCGTCACCTGCGTCGCGGCCACGAGGTGAATACGGCGATGACGGTTCCGCCCGGAGCGACGCTCGCCGATACCCGTCGTCAGTTGGTGCTTCGCGCCTTTGCCTCGACCAATGGCGATTACGCTCGCACGGCCAGCGTAGTGGGAATGACGCCCGCCGACGTTCGCGCGGAGATTGCGTCGCTTCTCAATGGTCGGGCCAACGAGGGGCAAGCCGCAAGCACGGCCAATGGCGCACAACGTGTCGCCAAATCCGCCGATTCTCCGGCACCGGCCGGGAGGAGTGCGAAGGCTCCGGTCAAAGCGTCGGCCAGCCCCGCCAAGGCCAAACCCAAGAAGCGTTAACGAAGCGGAGGATGGGAATGAGCGAGAACGACTGGTACGATGACGACGAGCCATACTACGGTGAGCCCTATGTCATCGTCGAAAAACGCGAAGCGGGAATCGGTCCGTTCCTCATCGGGCTTGCCCTCGGGGCCGGAGCTGCGCTCCTCTTCGCTCCGCAGACCGGCGAGGAGACTCGTCGCGGCATCGCGCGAAGGGCCCGCCGGGCGCAGGAAGCTGCCCAGGATCTCGTCGAGGATGTAAGCGGCACGGTCGCGGACAAGTTCAACGAAGTCCGCGAGACCGTCGGGGAGCGCATAGACGCGACGCTCGAAGCCGTCGACGACAAGAAGCGACGGGTGTCGAACGCGTTCCACGCCGGGCGGGCTGCGGCTCGTGAAGCGCGCGGCGAGCTGGAGCAGCGCATCGCCGAAAGCAAAGCGGCGTACAAAGACATCTAGTGCCGCAGCGCGGGCTCGCGGCCCGGCTCGGTTGGCTGCTTCGCGATTACGCGAAGCGAGTCTGGGACAACAGCGGCGAGGACAACGTTTTCTTTCTGGCGGGCGGAATTGCTTTCAACATCCTCCTCGCCGCCGTCCCGTTCTTCCTGCTGCTCGCGACTGCTCTCGTCTATTTGCTCAACCAGTCGGCCGACACGACATCTGCGGAAGTACTCACCATCGTAGACAAATTTCTTCCGCCTCATCCGCCGGGGGACTCGGGCCCGGCGGCGGACATCCTGAACCAGGTAATCAGGCGGCGCGGCTCGCTCGGCGTGTACAGCGCCATTGGCTTCATCTGGTTCTCGACGCGCCTGTTCGGATCCCTGCGCACCGTTCTCGCGGCGATCTTCGACATCGACACGGATCGTGGCATAATCGCCGGCAAGATCTTCGACATCGAGATGACGCTTGTCTCGAGCCTCCTCCTCGTCGCCTATACCGTGCTCAGCGCCTATCTCGCGATCGCCACCACGCGCGGCGTGGTGGTTCTGGCCGACCTGGGCATTCGGAAGGAGCTGATGGGGCAGCTGGAATACAACCTTGGCCAGCTCCTCGCGTTCTCCTTCATTGCGACGATGTTCTTCTGCTTGTACAAATTTCTGCCGCACCGAAAAATTCGCTGGAAGACCGCGCTCATCGCCGCGCTGTTCACGAGCGTCATGCTGGAGGTGGCAAAAAGGGCTTTTTCGGCCTATGTGCGCTCCTTTAACCCCGGCTCCTTCTATAGCGGCACGGTCGCTGCATTGGTTTTAACCGTTATCTGGGTCTACTACGCCTCCTTCATCTTCATCATAGGCGGTGAAGTGGCACAGGTATACGAGCTTCGACGCGTGCGGAAGAAGCAGCGTGAGGCCTTTGAGGATTGAGCATCATTGGCGATGTTGCCGGGTTGTCCGGCGAACACCTTTTCGAGGGGGAGGGGGTATCGTGCGCAAGTTAGCAGTAGTAGCGGCCGTACTGGCCGTTGTATCGATCTCGGCTTGCAAGAAGACGGGAGAAGGGGAGTATCAGGTTGAGAAGCCGGTCGTCGGAACACAGACGGATACGATTCACACGCCGACAGTCGACGTCGGCACGCAGACCACGACGGTCGCGGTTCCGAAGGTCAAGATGGATTCCGCGAAGGTCACGACCCCGACGGTGTCGGTAAAGAAGAAGAAGTAACTCACATACAGGGCGCGAGCGCCTCCGGCGCTCTCGCTGAGGCCCCGCCATTGCTGGCGGGGCCTTTTTGCTGGTTGCCAACTGCTGCGGACTAACTGCAGAGGATTTCGGACCAACTGCTAATGCGAATCGCAGACTAGTTGCGGATTGGGAGACTAACTACGGAGTGAGGACTAAGGCCTACAAGTTGGCAGACCATCGTAGCCCGCAGTTCGCAGTAGCTGCTGGTCCGAATTCCTCAGCCGTGAGTCCGGAGTTCGCAGTTAGTGTCCCAATCCGCAACTAGTCTGCGATCCGCAATTGCATTTGGCTCGCAGTCCTCAATCCTTAGTCGTAGTGGTATATTTAGGGTGCCCCAGGTCCCGGAGGGCGTAAGCCCGCTAACTCCGTCAGGACCCCGAAGGTAGCAGCGGCATGCGGTGTCTAACGTTGCTCCGTAAGACCTGGGGTACTCCCGCCTAGCAATGTCTCTCGCACTCGCCCGCAAATATCGCCCAAAGCGCTTCGCTGACGTAGCTGTCCAGTCGCACGTGTCGAACACGCTGCGTGGCGCCATCGCCAGGGGACGAGTTGCGCACGGCTACCTTCTCTGCGGACCGCGCGGAGTGGGCAAGACGACGCTCGCCCGCGTTCTCGCGATGGCGCTCAATTGCGAGAACAAACGCGAAGACGGCGAGCCGTGCGGAGAGTGCATCTCGTGCCAGCGCATTTGGAGCGGATCGTCGAGCCTGGACGTCGTGGAGATCGATGCCGCATCGAATCGCGGCGTGGACGATGCGCGCGATCTGCGCGAGCGGGCGATGTACGCCCCTTCCGGCGACGATCGCTTCAAAGTCTATATCGTCGACGAGGCGCACATGCTGACGCGGGAGGCGTGGAACGCGCTGCTCAAGATTCTGGAGGAGCCGCCACCACGCGTCGTATTCGTCTTCGCAACGACGGAGCCACAGAAAATCGCGCAGGCGGCGGCACCCGTTCTCAGCCGCCTCCAGCGCTTCGATCTCAAGCGCATCGGACTCGGCGACATCACGCACCGCCTCTCGACTGTCCTGGAGAAGGAAGGAGTGAAGGCGTCCGATGACGCGCTGTCGATGATCGCACGCGCCGCCGATGGCTCCATGCGCGACGCTCTGAGCCTCACCGACCAGGTGATATCGATCGGCGAGGGAGAGGTGAGCGCCGAGCGGGTCCGTGAAGCGCTGGGTCTCGTGCCCGAGGATGAGTTTCTGGCGATCGTCGACATTATCGCCGGACACCGGGCGGGCGAGGTATTCTCGGTGGTGAACAAGCTGGCCGACGCGGGCGTCGACTTCGGAGTGTTTCTCTCGGGCTTCGCCGATATCCTCCGCGCTCAGCTCACTGTCGTCCTGAATGGGAAAGCCGAGGGGGTCTCGGCCACGGCCGCGGCTGCCCTCAGAGAAAGACGGGATCTCTTCACCGCGGGCGATCTGCTCCGGATGCTCAGTGCTATCAACGCATTGGAGCCGACCTTCAAAAAAAGCTCTCAGCAGCAGCTCCTAATCGAGATGCTGCTGGTTCGGATGGCGCTTCTGGATCGCACCGTGGCGCTAGAGGATCTGCTAAAGGGTCTGGGCGGGGAATCGACGCCGGGAGCGCCAAGAGCCGAGGTAGCCAGCGGATCGGTGCGGACCCAGCCGTCGCAGGCGTCGGTTGCGCGGACGGCCCAGCGTCCCTCGACACGGCCGGGATATCCCCCTCAGCTCGATGCACCGAACGCACTTCCACCCAGCACTGTGGCTCCGAAGCCATCCGCTGCTGCCGCCAACGAGGGCCAGCTCCGCGAAATGAAGCGCGCAATGGAAACTACGGCACAGGATTCGAATCGAAGCCGCATG
>JBGQIT010000054.1:0-11277 GCA_041498575.1 Gemmatimonadaceae bacterium | reverse complement strand
GTGATAGGCGCCGCGACTGGTGCCGCGGCAGGAGCGGTGGTCGCCGGCGTGACCGGAAAGTACGACGGTTGCGTTCCAAATGGCGGACGCATCTCGCTCAAGCTCAACCAAGCGATGGTAGTGCAGCAGTCGGTTTGATTCGACGGGCTGATATCATCGAAAAAAGAGGCGCGCTCAGATGAGCGCGCCTCTTTTGCGTTGTCAATCAATGAAGACCTTAATCGACGTAGATCTTCGCGATGCGGCGCCCGTAGTAGATCCCGATCCCGGTGCCGACCATGCTAACCATGACTGCGGTTGTCAGTCCCACGGTCGCCCCAAGGGCCCAGCCGGCGTACCCGCCGATGGTGGAACCGACGAAAGCGAAGAGTTTTCCCATACCACATAGACGAGCGCGGAGCGCGATTGGCACTCCGTTTTTCTACAACGCGGAGTTCTCTACGCCACGGAGCCTTCGGAGTACAGCTTGGCCCCGGCCCACGCTGAAAGAAAGAAGTTCACCAGTCCGATGAACGCGAACGTCCACCAGAGCCCCGCTGACATCATGCCCATGTGCATGAATCCCGACATGAAGATCCCGGCGAGGAGCCAGAACAAGACCGCGGCATAGGTGGCGGTCTTCAGCCCGGGACCAAAACGCGGGCGAATCGCCGCGTAGGTCCAGACCAGCAGAATCCCGAGCACGAAGTCCATGACGATGTAGCCGGCTACCGAGGAGCCCGACATCATCTGATCGGCCAAGCCCGGCTTGAACGCGTCCGATTCCGCTTTCATACGCGCGCCTAGGATGTACGTGTTCGACACGAAATCGATGACGTTCATCACGACACCGGCAGCTAAGCCTCCGATCAGGACCTTCTGCGTGTTTATAGCCATGCTATCCTCGGACTAGGAAGGTGGATGCAAATGGGCCACATCCAACACAGTGTCGATGTCAATGGCAGCCACGTCAAGAGGAACACTTGTAACCTCGCTCGGCCGGCTTCGCAGCCAGCTGCCAGCGCCCGCGTCGCCGGTGAGGCGCATGAGATCGCCGATGTGTTCGCGCGCGAATAGTGCCGGTACGCCCATCGTGTCATCGTAGGACGAGGCGACGATGCGCCGTTCGCCGCCGAACGCAGAGATCAGCCGTGTTAGCGCTGCCGCGTCGACGAGCGGTTGATCGGCAAGCGTGACCAGTACAGCATCGACAGTATCATCTTCGAGCAACGCAGAGAGACCGGCGGCAAGCGACGACGCCAGCCCCTTGCTCCATTCACGGTTTACAACCGTCCTCACCGAGGCTAGACCTAATAAAGCTGGCGCGATCATCTCTGCGTTCGCGCCGAGAACCACGACCACCGGATTCGCACCGGCTTCAATGGTGGCCTTTGCTATCCGCCGCACCAGTGGTTCTCCCTCGTGCACGATCAACTGCTTAGGGAAACCCAATCGCGTCGATGCACCTGCCGCCAGTACGACGGCGCCGATGCGAGTCGGAGACTTGGCGCCGATCAGATGCTGCCTACCGCCGCGACTGGGGATGGGGATGCGTGGAGTGGCGCGCGACGATCACGCAGGTGGCTGCCCGCACGGCCACTCGTCACCGCCGAGATCTGTGAGATAATCGAGAGTGCTATCGCGTCCGGACCTTCGCCGCCGATGTCCATCCCTACTGGTGCGAAGAATCGTTCGTCCATCTCAGAGACTGTGCCGTTGCTGGTGGTTAGCTCCGACAGCATGCGCTCAGTCCGAGCGCGCGGGCCCAGCACACCCAGGTACGCGACGTTGGCCCCGAGAAGCGCGTGCACGCAGTCGCGATCGCGGGTGAGATGGTGGGACATCACAACAGCGGCGGATCGAGGAGTCAGTGTCACCACGTCCGCTAATCGAAGCGCATCAGGACATTCGACAACATGCGCGCCTGGAAAGCGCGAAGAGTGTGCGTTCGTGAGCGGGCGGTGATCGACGACGGTGACGTCCCAGCCAAGCTGGGACGCGAAGCGAGCCACTGGTGCCGCATCGGGACCCGTGCCGCACACGATGAGTCGGACAGCCGGCATCACAACCTCGAATGCCACTTCGACAGCGCCGATCTCGCGCACGAGTCCACGCCGTCCCGCAGCCAACGCCTCAGCTACGTACTGTGCCGCGTCTGCCAGACCTGACCCGGAACCCCACTCGCCAATCGATCGTCTCTCAGCGCCGCCGAGGAGCGCATGTGCGCCGATCGCCGGCAAGCCGGTTTTTGAATCAGGCGCACGTATCACTGTCGCGATCACTGACGGCGAATCACCTGCCAGCGCTTGATCGATGATCGCCGTAACATCTCTCGCCCCTGACGGCGGCAGCGGTTCGAGCAGCACTTCGATCAGCCCGTTGCAGCCGAGGCCGAGCCCCCACGGTGCATCATCGTCGTCCCTGGTGTCGTAGCTGACAACCTCGGGGCGACCGTGCGTGTGCACGCGCCGCGCGTGTTCGGCAAGATCGGATTCGAGGCAGCCGCCGCTCACCAGCCCTACGGTCGAACCGTCGGTGCGGATAACCATGCGCGCGCCGACACCACCGTAGCTCGAGCCGGTAACGCGCACGACGGTTGCGAGCACCACCGAATCGCCGGCCGTCGCGGCACGCGAAAGCGCGCCTACCACTTCGCGATGCGTCGTCATCTGTCGTCGACCGTCATCAACAATCCCCGTTTGCAAGCGTCATTGGTTTCAATGTGGGGGTGGGACGCCGGCTCGTCCAGAATGGTCAGATGGTCACGAGCGGCAATGAGCGATACCGCTTATCCGTGAGCCGTCCTATTCCCCCGGCGCCGCCGCAATCACTGCTTGGGCGGCGGCTTCGGTGGAGGTGGCATGGTCTTCACGCGTGCCTGGATGACGTGGAACTCAGGGCTGTCGCGCATGAGATCCTGCCCAGGGACGCGGGGCAGCTCGCTAATTTGCTTGCGTGTGGCGGAGACCCGCGCCTGGTCAGTCGGATGCGTCGAAAAAAAGGCTTGCACGGCCGTGGGCTGCTGGGCGCGCGTATCGAGAAGTTTCTGAAAGAACGAGGGCAAGCCTTCGGGATCGATTCCAGCGCGCGTGGTATTTACGACACCTTCCGAGTCGGCCTGGGCTTCATCTTTTTGGCTGTAATGCGCTGACTTCGCGTCGGCGCCGATCCGAATCGCCAGTTGACCGCCAATGGTTCTGCAGGCGTATGTCAGGGTGCAGAGCAGCACTACCGCGACCTGATCCCGTTCGGTCTGCTCTATCTGACCCGCCGAGTGCCGGCGGACCACGTGTCCGATTTCGTGGCCCATGATGCCCGCCAACTCGTCGAGACGATCCGCCTGCTCGATCGCCCCTCGATTCACGTAGATGAAGCCTCCGGGAAGAGCGAAGGCGTTCACTTCCGATGAGTTCACTACGGAGAAGTGCCAATCCAGATCGGCGCGACTGGTGCGAGAGGCCATCGACTGACCAAGCGCCGTCACGAACCCGGTGATCACCGTATCGCGGATTAGAGGCATCTCCGAATCGATCTGCGCCGCCTCGTTGGCGCCTATTTGGCGCTCCTGTTGCGGCGAAACGGAACAACCCGCGACCACGGTCAGAGAGACGAGCACGGCACATCGGGCAAGACGGGCGAATATCAACGACGAAAAGATCGACGACGCGTATCCCAGTTGGAGAATGTGCACCGCGCTCTTCGATCGTGGCATGAAGGTGTTGGATTCCATGAGACTCTCCCTATGATGGTTGCTCGCCGACTTGTTCCTTGTCGTAGACCTCGAGGAGTACGAAAAACATGGCGAGTGCAACGGGCCCGAGTATGAGCCCGGCGACGCCCGCGATTCCCACGCCGACAAGAGCGCCAATAACCGTGATCATCGGGTGAACGCGGCCGACGCGGCGCGAGACGGTTGCCCGGACGACACGATCGATTACCGGCGGCAGTGGTCCAGCGAACACTCCAATCGCGATCGCCCCCTGATAGTCCTGTCGCAGGACCATCAGAAGGAGTCCAGGGACCGATACGAGAGCATTCCCCACGACGGGCACGAGTGTGGTGATTGCGGCGCAGGCACCCCAGAACAACGGGTCCGGCAATCCGGCAAGCCAGAAGCCGATTCCGATCGACACACCCTGCACAGCCGCGGAGAGTAGCGTCCCGGCAACCATTCCCTGCGTGATATCGCGAAAACGAACGCGAAGCGCCTCAGCACCGGCGGGCGACAGCGGAAGCAGGCGAGCGAATCTCGGCCAGCTCGCGGAGGCTGAGCCGAGCAGGTAGTAAAGTCCGAGCAGCGCGATCGACCAGTTCACGACCGCCCACGCCGTGTTTCGAGCAAGCGAAGAAAACACACCAGGAAGCCAGTCCGCTGCCCCGCTCGCCGCGTCAGCGACCTGCCCCTGGAGGCGCCCGGTTATTCCGGTACCCGAAGCATCCGCGTGCTGGGCGCGAAAAGCAGTAACAGTCGCGAGCACGGCGGGCAGACGCTTCGATACATGGAATCCGAGCCATGCCAAGGGCCCAATGACCACGCCCAACGCGGCGCTTACGGTGATGAGAGCAGCGAAGCCAGGTGGCACGCGTCGCGCCAGCCGAGCGTACGGGCGCGCGAAGAGCTCGTAAAGCACCACGGCGCTCGCCAGACCCACCGCGACGGGCGCGACGGCAATCGCGACCAGCACGGCCGCACCCATGACGAACAGGCGCGCGCTCCTCTTCACCTCGGGCTCGGTGCGGATGGCCGGTACCGTCGCGGTCGGGAGCTGGTCATGAGCTCTCGGTGGAGCACCCGCGTACGGAGGTCAAAGCAACGGCGAATGCTCCGGGTTCGCCCGTCTCGAGCTCACGCACGTAACTCGGGATTGCGGGTCGTCGATGACGTGGTGCTCGCCGGGAACGCGGATTTCACGTCGTCGTAAGTCACCTGGTCGATCGCGTGCTGATTCGCCCATTGAAGTGCAAAGTCGGCGACCTCCTCCCAGCCAGTTTGACCAACAGTGTGGTGAGTGCGATCTGGAAACTCTCTGTAGTCGGTGACCGCGGTCGAGTTGTTGATGTACTTCCTGACATTGGACCTGTTGACCGACGCCGGGACCGTATGATCCTTGCCGCCCGCGATGAACAGGAGCGGTGCCCGGGTATTGTTCGAGTAGTCCACTCTGGACGCAGCGTTCGGGTTTAAGGAGGACAGCGCGGCCTCCCAGAGAATGTGCGCGGCGCCCGGAATCGCATAACGGTCGTAGACCTTCTTCGACGCGACCGGGTCCAGCTCGTTCGTGAACGCGTAATTGAACTGGTCGGCCGTGAGTGCAACGGCCTGGTTGAGCGAAAACGGATTGCCAAGAATCGGAAACGACGAGCGGATTTGCGACAACGGAAGTGTGAGAACCCCTGCCGTTGCCGCCGCGTCGATGCCGACTCCCGCGGCGCCAAGCCCGCGATCGAGCAGGACCTGCACGATGAGGCCGCCGAAAGAGTGGCCCATCAGAATAGGCGGGTTCGGTAGCTTGGTGATGATCCGCACGTAATGGTCGATTACGGTCGAGAGCTTCAGACCCTTGAGCGGTGTTGGATCACGACGCAACGCCTCCACCTCTCCTTCGAGGCCCGGCCACGATGGCGCCATGACGTTGTAGCCCGCCTTCTGGTACCGATCGATCCAGTCTTCCCAGCTTCGCGGAGTGAGCCAAAGCCCGTGAATCAGAATTATGGTCGGCTTGTTGGATCCACGTCCGTTTGTGCTCATGATGTTTCTCCGTTGGAGGATGACGCGAACTTCATTTCGATGCGCCCACCGCGGCCTGCTCGATGAACCGCGCGACTGTCTTCGGTTGCGAGATGAAGGCAACGTGACTCGCCTTTACATCATTAGTAGTTGCACCCATGCGCTTGGCGTAGAATCGTTCGGCGTCAGGCCGGCGCCTCGGCGGCACCCATCAGGAGGCCGAAAAACAACCCAGGCAAGTAATCAAATTTGTTCCTCATGGCAGGTCCCGGGAGGTGAGCTTTTGCCCGATTGGTGATCAAGGTGTCGTCACCCTAAGAGTACGTCGCGCGCGCCAATTCTGAAAATCACGCGAGTCATGGAGGTGTCGGGCTCCTCCCTACGGTTTCTTCCCCTCTACGATCGTGCGGGCGATAACCCCTCCTTCCACTGGGGGCAGTACATCTAACCGCGTCAATGGCTTGTAGTCGTTGCCTACAATAAGCGCGGCGTAGTTCGATCCCGTATGCGTCCAGCTCTTCCACGTGCTGTCGGGCGCGATCGGATGCAACGCGTAAGGCACTGGCTGGATATACCACGCATCGGCGCGCGCATAGAGGATAACGCTGTACCCCTTGGAAAAATCTCCGCTGACCCTGCCGCTAATGTCGGCGCGCGTGTCGGGTCCGCCCGCCGGGTCATACCGAGGAATCTGGGTGATCGTTATCTGGACGTGCGGACGTGGCTCACCAGCGGGACGCTCGGAAGCCGCAGAATCCATATGGACGTCCAGTTCTCCTTGTGCGACGCGCTCGTTATCGCGCCAGACCTCCACCCAGATGCGGTCACGCGAAGAGCTCGGCGCAAAAGCGTAGGTGCTCCTCGGCACGTACGAATCCTGGGGTTCAAATTCGCCCAGCACCGAGAACCACTTGTAACTCAGGCCTGACTGCGACCCGGTCACCTGTGCCTGCACATTGAGCAGGTGCGGTTCATTCGCGGTCTGATGGTGGGCCTCCAATTGAACACGCATCTCCTTGTCGTTGGCACACGCGCCGAGCAGGAGGGTCACGAGGAAAATCTGGATTCCTTTGCCACATCCGGGTCTATTCATTTCCGAGCTGGGTGATGTAGGAGAGCGAATAGCTTCCGACTCGTTCTCCAGACTGGTATTCGCGCGTGAGCAACTTTCGTCGACGCTCGATCCACAGCGTGCCATCCTGCTCGTCAACCGTCGTCTGCCTGGCCAATCTGTTCAATCGAATCTCTGCACGCGCAGATCCACCTGGGTCGGGGTATTGAGCAACGTCAGCCCGACGGTTTGACCAGAATCCCGATTCCAGCACGACGTCGAATGCCTGCGGACGTTTTGTGTCGAGACTGACCCAGAGGTAATACGGTGACGGCGAAGACGGTGTGACGGCAACTGGCGGGGGCGGTGGATAAAGAACGTTGCGGATGTCCGGCAGTGCGACCAACATGACGATGCTTACTCCCAGCGCCAGAACATTGACCGCCAACTGGGATTTGCTGGTGAAATCGCCGACCGCCAGGATCGATTGCGCCGCGTAACGGCAACGATGACTGCGCAGGTGTTGCCGTTCCGATGCGAAAGCGCGCGTCATCCCAGCGCTTACCGGCCTATCACGCGTCTTGCGCACGCTCGTGAGCATCAACTCGTTGATCACGCTCTGGCGCGCCTCGGGCTGCCTCGGCGTGAGAACGTCGGTGATCTCGGGATGTCGGAGGCAAGCCCGAATCTTCGATTCGATCGCCACCTTTTCGACGCGACCTTGCGGCGACACTACGCCCGTAGCTGCCCAATTATTGGCGGCGAGACGAAGATTCCGAAAGAAGCGCTCCCATAGCCACGACCGGGTCGGAAGACGCGGTTGAGAGCGGAAGGTGGCGAGGAGAATATTCAGACAGAACGCCAATCCCGCGGATCCACCCTGGAGTGACAGCCCGCCGTCGATGCGCAGGCGGGTCTGATATTCCTCCAGCCTCCTGCGCCATTGTCGCCCAGCGAGCCACGCTTGAACGCCCAGTGCCACAGCAATCGTAAGAGCTGTCAGCACCAGCAGCGACCAAAGTCCAAACAGCAGTCCAAAAAAAAGAGTGAGACGACCTCTCGGATCGGAGCCGATGAGAAGGCGAACTATGAGGGCGGCCGCTGTAAGCCAACCCACCAACAGTCCGGCACGCAACCAGCGGGGATATGGGCGCCGGCCAGTCGCAATCCATAGCGCGAGAAACGCGACAAGTCCTCTACCGTCCAACAGACTCAACGCGGTCTGTCGCGCGGCGCTCAAGTCGGCGCCTTCCGCCTGAAATCCATCCGTGACCACATCGTGCGCCGCGGCATCTTCGTCCGCCGGCAGGATGAGAGCCTCGACATGCCGCACATCGTTCGACTCGCCGGCGCTTTGCTCGTCGATGACGATTGCGGAGATCCCGGACGCGCCATACGTGGTGCGGTATCTATCGAACGCGGGCCACTTGTCGAAAGGCGATACGCGGGATAGTTGCGCGAGCACGTACCTGGCCGGAGGAGCCTCACCGCGCCATTGCGCTTCACCAGCCCAGCGGTGGGCGAGCCAGGCGATGAATCGGCACTGCTCGAACCTACTGCTGCCTGTCGCCTCGATCGCTTCGTGATCGCTTGCGGCCGCCTCGTGCCTGAACCATTCGTCCCAATGGCTGGCGACTCCCTGAACAGGGCTGCGCAACAGCGCCCCGGAGCGAAAGCCTTCGATGCTCCAGTGCCAGAAGGTCCAGAACCAAACGAAACGCAGCGTGCTCTCCGGGACGATAGGTCCCGCGTCAGATGTTATCGGTCGCTGGACGCAGGATGAAGCGGAACGGCATTCGGTCGGTGACTCTCAATGCCTCCCAGGTTGCGGCGAGATCTTCGGGCAATTCGGCGTCGAGACGGTATTCACCGTCGACGGAGAGGCTAGCGTAAGCGGAGAGAATCGGCTGCAGCGCTCCTTCGGATATGAACGTCACCTCGAAACCACGCTCGATCCGCGGAATCGGATCGAGCTGGAAGCGAAGACGCAGTTTGCCGTCACGAACATTCATATAGAGTACGCGCGCCGGAGCCTCCAGCTGCTCATCGTTATGGTTGATCAGCGTTGGGACCGGATGGCCGCTGTGTCCATGTTGGAACTGTGCCATTGCGTAGCCATACGAGACCTGAATTGCGCCCAGACGCCGCACCTGCGCCGCGAATCGCTCGGGCCAGAGCTCCCACCACGGCCGCGCACGCTGGAGCAGACGCAACCCCGCCGGCGGAAGAGGGGCGTCCGATTCGGCGCGCTCAAGACGCCAGCGCAGCAGCTCCTCAATGTCGAATTCTCGTCTCATCGATTCTCTGCTCGCGCGTCGTATTTGCGCAATTCGCCAAGGTGGATTCTCATTTCGCGAACTGCCTCACGTATCCAGCTGCTGATCGTTTGCTCGGTACGGGCGTAACGGCGGCCTATCTCGGCGGCTGATTCTCCGGCAACGAAGCGAGACACCAACACATCGCGCAGATGAGGGCTGAGTCGCTGAAGCGCGCTATCGATGTCCATTTTGAGGAGGACTTGCTCATCCATCGATAGAGTGGTCGCGTCAGGCACCACGTCGACAAGCGCCATTGGCTCGCCATGGTCGGGGTCTGCTGCGTCCAGCGATGCCAACCGATTGTCCGCCATTGCGCCGGCGCGCCGAGCGGTGCGATTTCGATCACGCCACAGATTCGTGGCAACCGTAACGATGTAAGCGTGAAAATTTCCGTCGGGCTCGAGTGACCTGCGAGCGCGGAGAACCCTCAGCCATGCTTCCTGGGCGAGATCACTGGCCGCTTCGCGATCGAGAGTGAGAATCTGACACCGGGCGAAGAGAGTCTTCCAGTAACGGGTCACCAGTACATCGAGCGCCACTTCGTCCGGTGGTTCGCGACGTACTGCATTGATAAGCCACGCATCCGGCCAGGCCGACCTGGAGTCATCACGAGGGAGGGGGAGGCCGGATACCGGATACCCGGCGAGCGCGGTCTGGCTTTCAGTGTCCATCAGAGACAGCCCACTGGCACTGGAGGCCACGTCCACGTATGTCCGTCCCCGCACTTGCACCGAGGCATTCATGATTATGAGTACGTCGCTGCGGCTGAAACTGAAAGCGCGACACGTATCACTCGGAGACGATCGTTGCCGCGGACATGATCGGAATATCATGTCTCGCGTGCGATTCCTACTCAGTACGCGCGAACCTGACATCCGTCAAGAAGAAAGCGAATGTTTACGAGGAAGCCTCTGTAACGTTTTTGTTACGGAGGCTTCCTCGAGTTCAGCAGTATGTGTTGGTTCTCGCCGCAATGGTGCTAGATCAGATTCAAGCCCGAGCCGTGTTCGGGGCAGCACGCTTGATATCCTGCTGGACCGATATCATCCTGCTGGCGGCGATGACCAGAAGCACTCCGCTAATGATAGCGAATCCTGCCAGCAGACCCAAAAGCGAGGCGAGAGTCGCCTGGGGATTCATGAACGCGAGAACCCCTCCGGCGATCGCTACGAGAGCGAACGCCATGGTCCATCCCCAGGAGAGACCGAGGCTACGTTCCTGCCAGGCGACGTACGCCGCTATAACGCCGGAAATGGTGAGCCAGTACGACGTCCATACCACGGCAAACGTAAGGGAGAGGCCGGGGAAGTAATACAACGCCGCCACGCCGAAGCCGACGCCCACAATTCCGGCGAGCAGCATTACCCACCAATGCTGCACCATCCCGCGCAGGGAGAATGAGCGGACGATCGCGACGGTCCCGTCGAAAAGCGACCACAGCGCAATTACGAGCGCGAGTGCAACCACGGAGCTCATCGGCCGCCAGATTATGGCGATACCGACGAACAAGGATAGCAGGCCTCGCAGCAAGAGCGCCCACTTGGTTTGGTTATAGGCATTCTGGATGTCGGACGCGATCATGACAGCTCCTTTCTGGTGGCCGCCGGGCGGCGTTACGGTGTCGACAATACCATACGCCGCACCGACGAAAACCGAAAGTGCCTCCGATCTTGCTACGTCCAACTCAAATCGTGCTTCGACAGCGGTAAGCTTCGGATCCTTTTTCCGGTCGCCGCGAAGATGGCGCTGCAGAGCGCGGGTACGGCGGGTGGCAGCGCCGGCTCACCAATCCCCGTCGGCTCGAACCGCGTCTTCCGAAAGTGCACCTCTACGGGCGGCGCCTGCGTCAGCCGCAAGAGATGGAAATCGTGAAAATTGCTCTGGACCACGCGTCCACGCTCGATCGTGATCTCCTGCGCGAGCGCTTCGGCGATACCGTCGAGCACCGACCCCTGGACCTGATTCTCGGCGTTGAGGGGGTTGATGATATCGCTGCCGACATCTCCGGCGACCCACACCTTATCAACGGAGATTTTACCAGCCCGGCTCACCCGCGCCTGAACAACTTCCGCGAAGTAACCGCTGTGGCTGTAATGGAATGCAATGCCCATCCCGCTTCCTCGCGGCAAGGGACGGCTACCCCATCCGGATTTTTCGGCGACCATCTCGAGTACACCGCGCATACGCGCCGGATCGAAGTC
>JBGQIT010000053.1:0-11322 GCA_041498575.1 Gemmatimonadaceae bacterium | reverse complement strand
GTTCTCACCGATATCCTCGGCACCGAGGATCATCTTGGCGACATGGACTTCAAGGTCGCCGGAACCGAGCAGGGAATCACCTCGATCCAGATGGACATCAAGGTCGAGGGACTCGATCTGCAGATCGTGAAGGAGGCCATGGCGCAGGCGCGCGAGGGCAGACTTCATATTCTGGGAGAGATGTCCAAGTCACTGCCTGAGCCACGTGCGGATCTCTCGCCGTACGCTCCGCGCATCGTGACGATGAACATCAGCCCCGAGAAGATCGGCGACCTCATCGGCCCCAAGGGCAAGACGATCCGCGGCATCCAGGAAGAAACTGGCGCCGAGATCACGGTGGACGACACCGGACTGGTTACGATCGCCGCGGTTGGCGGCGAGGCGATGGAAAGAGCCCGTCAGATGATCCAGGCGCTCACAGCCGAGCCCATTATCGGCGATACGTACGAAGGAACCGTGAAGAGCACGACTGCCTTCGGCGCGTTCGTCGAGATCATGCCGGGCACCGAAGGTCTGGTGCACATCTCCGAGCTGAAGCACGGCCGCACGGAGAAAACCGAAGACGTCGTGAAGAAGGGAGATCGCGTAAAGGTCAAGCTTCTGGAACGCGATGAGCGTGGACGTCTCCGCCTCTCGATGAAGGCGCTGACGCCGAAGCCCGAGGGAGAGTCGTCCTCCGGTGGCGGTGAAGGGCACCTCGCTGGCGTAGGCGCGGAGAGCGAAAGCGGCGGCGGAGGAAGCGAAAGGTCCGAGGGCGGTTCGGATCGTGGCGACAGGCCCCGGCGGCCACGCAGCGGGTCTCGCGGTGGCAGTGGGGGACGTTCGCGCGAGTGACCCTCGCCGCGCAGTGCGCCGTATCTGACCTGCGCCGCACCGTTCTCCCGAACGGATTGACCGTACTCTCGGAGCACATGCCGGGAGTACGGTCGGTCTCTTTAGGAGCATGGGTGCGCGCCGCATCGCTGCACGAGAGCCCCGAGAAAATGGGCGTTTCGCACATGCTCGAGCACATGGTGTTCAAGGGCACGCCCACCCGAAGCGCCAGGGATCTCGCACTCGCGCTCGAGACGCTGGGGGGCTCGCTCGATGCTTATACCGCCCGCGAGCACACGGCGTATCAGGCCAAGGTTCTCGACGAGCACTTGCCGCAGGCCGCCGATGTTCTGGCAGATCTCGTCTTTCGACCGGTCCTCCGAGCCTCCGACCTCGCGCTCGAGCGAAAGGTCGTACTCGAGGAGATCAACACGGTCGACGACACTCCCGACGATCTCGTCTTCGAGCTGCACAACACTCAGCTGTGGGGCAACCATCCCTACGGCTACTCGATTCTGGGAACGCGAGAGACTGTGGGCGCGCTCGATCAGGGCGACCTTCGCGCGCTTCACTCACGCGCGTACCATCCAGAGCAGGTTGTGGTGGCCGCCGCCGGAAACGTCGAACACGACACGCTTCTCGAAACGCTGGAAGCCACGGGCTGGGCCGACATTCCGCGGGGCGGCCTGCCGGCGCTCAGATCTCCGGCTCCAATCGTGCAAGTGCCGAGCGCCGTGCACTTCGAGCGTGATACAGCCCAGACCCACATCGTCATCGGAAGCCCGGCGTTCGAGCACGCCGACCCGCGGCGCTACGCGATGAGCATGGTCGGGATGCTATTTGGCGGGGGCATGAGCTCACGACTCTTCCAGCGGATCCGGGAAGAACTGGGTCTCGCCTACTCCGTCTACTCTTTCCAATCCTTCCACGAGGATGCGGGCACCCACGGCGTTTACGTCGGCACTGCACCCGAGACTGCCCGCGCCGCGGTTGAGGCGATCAACGAAGAGATGGAAAAACTTTCGGCGAACGGCTTGAGCGAAGACGAGCTGACCGCTGGAAAAAGCCAGCTAAAGGGTCAGATTACGCTGTCTCTGGAAAGCCCGACATCGCGGATGTATCGGGCGGCAGGAGTCGAGCTCTACGGTGAGCCGTACAGGACGCTCGACGAAGTGCTGGCGCTGGTCGATGCAATCGACACGACGACAGTCGCGGAAATTTGTAAAACCTACTACCAACCGGGGCAGCAAACGCTCGTGAGCCTCGGGCCCAAGGTTGCCGCGTGAGCACGAGGTCAACTGCGACTTACGACTACCGGCCGGGGGCTGATAGCGGGTCGGCGGTGGCTTCGAGCGGGCTGTTTCGTGCGCGCGAGCCGGCGCAGGGGGCATGGGATCACTATCGCAAAACCACTTGAACAGTGTCCGACCGGGGAACAGCCCTCACGTAGCCACTAGCCGACCCGCCCACAGCCCCCAGCCGGTAGTCATCAGTTCATGTAGTACCAATCAGTCTCTCCATTCACTCAAAAATCCAAGTACCTGAACTACTTATGAAGATCGGCGTTCCGAAGGAGATCAAGACCAACGAGAATCGGGTCGCTCTGGTGCCGGCCGGCGCAGCATCGCTGGTGGCTTCGGGTCACACCGTGCTGATGGAGAAAGGAGCCGGCGAGGGAAGCGGCTTTCCGGATTCGGCCTACACGTCCGTCGGCGCCACGATTGGCGCTGACGCGGACACGGTCTGGCGCGAGACCGACATGATCATGAAGGTGAAGGAGCCGATCAAGCCCGAGTGGTCGCGCATGAAGAAGGGCCAGGTGATTTTCACCTACTTCCACTTCGCCGCCGACAAGGAGCTGACTCTCGCGCACTTGAAGAGCGGCGCCATCTGCATCGCTTACGAGACGGTGGAGGAGCCGTCACACGAGCTGCCCCTGCTCACGCCGATGTCGGAGGTCGCCGGCAGGATGGCCGTCCAGGAGGGCGCCAAGTACCTCGAGAAGCTCTATGGCGGACGCGGCGTCCTTCTCGGTGGAGTTCCGGGCGTCGCTCCGGCAAAAGTTGTGATTCTGGGCGGCGGCATCGTCGGTATCAATGCGGCGAAGATGGCGGCGGGGCTGGGGGCG
Source organism: Gemmatimonadaceae bacterium (assembly GCA_041498575.1). Taxonomy (GTDB): domain Bacteria; phylum Gemmatimonadota; class Gemmatimonadetes; order Gemmatimonadales; family Gemmatimonadaceae; genus UBA4720. Next base: position 8,381 of record JBGQIT010000053.1, on the reverse strand, counting down.
AAGGTCACCGTCCTCGACCTGAGCCTGGAACGTTTGCGCTACCTGTCGGATGTGATGCCGGCCAACGTCACACTCATCTATTCCAATCGTCATAACATCCTGGAGCAGATCTCCACCGCGGATCTGGTCGTCGGGGCGGTATTGATACATGGAGCCGTCGCGCCGCGACTCATTCGCCGTGAAGATCTGAAGACGATGCAGCCGGGAGCGGTTATCGTCGACGTCGCCATCGATCAGGGTGGCTGCGTCGAGACAATCCATGCTACAACGCACGAGAACCCGACCTACGTCGTGGATGGAATCATTCACTATGGAGTTGCAAACATGCCTGGTGGTGTACCGCGTACTTCGACGCTCGCACTTACGAACGCGACGTTGCCATATGCGAAGCAGATAGCCACCAAGGGATGGAAGCAGGCTCTCAAGGAAAATCCGGCTCTGAAAAAAGGACTCAACATCGTAGACGGAAAGGTGACATATCCCGCTGTCGCTGAAGCATTTGGCTTGCCGTTTACTCCACCCGATTCATATTTGAACTAATGCGCTGGCCATTCTTTAAACCGGGTGCTCTTTTCCCGGCGAATGCGATTGCCGTCGACCTCGGCACCGCGAATACGCTGATCTATGTGAAGGGCGAGGGCATCGTGCTCAATGAGCCGTCCGTCGTCGCACTCGATCGAGAGACCAAAAAAATCAAGGGCGTCGGCCTCGAGGCCAAGCGCATGCTTGGCCGCACTCCCGAGGGAGTGATCGCGGTGCGACCGATGAAGGACGGCGTGATCGCCGACTTCGATGTCACCGAGAAAATGCTGCGCTATTTCCTCGCGCTGATCATCGAGAACCACGTCTTCAAGGTGAAGCCCCGCGTGATCGTGTGCGTCCCCTCCGGCATCACCGAGGTGGAGAAGCGCGCCGTGCGCGACTCGGCGCTGGGCGCCGGCGCGAAGGAAGTGTTCATGGTCGCGGAGCCGATGGCGGCCGCGATCGGCGTCGGACTTCCCGTTGAGACTCCAACCGGCAACATGGTGATTGACATCGGCGGCGGCACTACCGAGATCGCCGTCATCGCGCTGTCAGGAATCGTGAGCGACACCTCGATTCGCACGGGTGGCGATGAGCTCGACATGGCGATCGTCCAGTTCATGCGCAAGAACTACAACCTGCTCGTCGGCGAATCGACCGCCGAGCAGGTGAAAATCCAGATCGGATCGGCAGCTCCGGTCGGCGACGAGAGGGAAATGGACGTCAAGGGCAGGGATCTTGTATCAGGCATCCCGAAGACGGTGCGCGTTCATTCGTCGGAGATCCGCGATGCGGTGCAGGAACCAATTCAGCAGATCGTCGACGCGGTGCGCCGCGCGCTGGAGATCACACCGCCCGAATTGGCAGCCGACATTGTCGATCGCGGCATCGTCATGACGGGCGGCGGCGCTCTCATTCGCGGCCTCGATGTCCTGTTGTCGCAGGAAACTGGTCTGCCGATCCACGTCGACGAGGATCCCTTGACCTGTGTGGTGCGGGGTTGTGGCCGTATACTTGATGATGAGGCGAAATACTGGTCCGTCCTAGCGACTTGAGGTAAAAGTTGGCCCGCGCCATAAGAAGCAACACTCGGCTCGATCTAATCGTTCTGTCTACGTGCATCGTGTTGGCGCTCGCGGCGCGCGCACTTCCGAACACGATGCGCGACCCCGTTGCGACCGCAATGCGGCGAACCTTCCTGGCTCCGCTCGTGATGCTCCAGGAAAGATCCGAGCGGGGTCGCCAGTCGCTGCTGCAGGCGGATGCCAAGCAGGCCAGCATCGACAGTCTATCGCTCAACTCGATGAAGGCCGGCTCGCTGGAGGCCGAGAATGACCGCCTGAGAAAGGTCATCGGACTGGGCTCCCGGCTCCGCTGGGGTTTCATACCGACCGAGGCCCTGCACGGCCGCGGAGTGAGAGACGAAACCACCGTGATTCTCAGCGCCGGCACGCGAGCGGGCGTGAGCAGGCTCAGCCCGGTGATCGCTCCCGAAGGTCTCGTCGGTGTGGTCGATCAGGTCGATCCCACGATGAGCCACGCCATGCTGTGGACGCATCCTGATTTTCGCGTCAGCGCGATGTCGCCCGACGGAACCGCATTCGGGATTGCGCAGGCACACCTCACCGGATCGGCGACTGGCGGCTATCTCATCGAGCTGCGAGGAGTTCCCTTCAGAGCCACGCTCAAGCCGGGCGCTCTCATCGTCAGCTCCGGCTGGGGCGGCGTATGGCCGCGCGGAATTCCCATCGGAACCGTTCTCGAGGAAATGAAGACCAGCGAAGGCTGGGCGCGAACCTATCTATTGCGTCCGGCGGTGAATCCGTCCGACGTCTATTCGGTAATGATCCTGCGCCGCGACAGGCTCGCCAAGGGATTCGACGGAGTGTGGCAGAACGCGACCCAGGTAGACCAGGCGACCCAGCGCATCGTCGTGTCCGGTGATTCGGCCGCCCGGGCCGCCGCACTGGCAGAGGCAGCGGCACGCAGAGCGGTGCTCGACAGCATCGCCCGCTCGAACGGTGGGGTACCCCTCGGCGTAACCGACAGCGCCAAAGCTCCAGCCGTCGCTCCGAAGCCCGCTCCCGTCCGCAGAGTCACACCCGCCGACACGGCCGCTCGCGCCCGTCGCGATACCTCGGCACGCGATACGATTAGACGCGACTCTGTCAGAAAGGATACGATTCCGCATCGACCGGGAGCCGCGAGATGAACGTGGGCGGAGCGATTCGCGCGATAATCAGCTTCCTCATCTTCGTCGTTCTCCACTACACTCTCCGCCCACTGCTCGGATGGCGCGCGCCGATGGACTTCCTGGTTCTGGCGCTGTTGCTCGCGGCAGTGCGAGTCCGGCCGTCGACGGCAGCGGTGATCGGATTCGTGCTGGGCCTGATCTCTGATTCGCTGGCGCCCGATGCGCTCGGTGCCGGCGCGCTTGCGATGACAGTCGTCGGCTTTGGGGCGTCGTACCTCAAGGCCGTTTTCTTTGCCGACAATCTGGTGCTCAACGCCTTCTTCTTTTTCCTCGGGAAGTGGGTGTTCGACATTCTCTATTTCATCGGTGAGCAGCGATTGCACGGATTCGAGCTGTTGCAGCAGCTCCTCCTCTGGTCGCCGCTCTCGGCGGCGGTCACTGCCGCCGTGGGCGTCCTGTTACTCTTCATCATGCGCCCGCTGCTCGAACCTACACCCACATGAGCTTTCATCCGAACGACGTAGCCCGCCGAGCGAGGATGAGCTCGACGGCGCTCTCACTCGGATTCGTGCTGCTCGTCGGGGCGTTTTTCAGAACGCAGGTGATCCAGAACAAGCAGTACGTGATGCAGTCGGAGGAGAACAGGCTGCGCCCCATTCCTCTGCCTGCGCCCCGCGGAATCATTTACGACCGCCACGGAGCGGTGATCGCGGAGAATCTTCCCGCCTACTCCGTCTCGATCACCGCGCCGAGCGTTGACAGTCTGCGCAGCGCGCTGGCGCAGCTCGCGCCGACACTGCAGCTCGGTCAGAACGACATCAACAACGCCATCCGCCGCTATCGCCGCGCGCCGACGAGACCGACGGTCGTGCTCCCCGACGCGTCCATCGACATCGTATCAGTCCTCGAGGAGCACCGTCTCGATTTCCCGAGACTGATCATTCAGTCGGTTCCGAAGCGATACTACCCTGACGGACCGATGGTGGCATCGTTCGTCGGCTACACCGGGGAGATCACCGAATCCGATCTCAACGATCCGAAGTACGCGACCTACAAACCCGGACAGGAAATCGGCAAAGCCGGCCTCGAGAAACAGTACGAGGCGATACTTCACGGCAAGGAAGGCGTCCGCTTCGACGAGGTTGATGCGAGGGGCCGGCCGGTACGCGGCGAGGGACCGAGACCCGATCTGATTCCCGTGGGCGCGCCTCCGCTCTACACGAACATCGATCTCGATCTCCAGAAGTTCATGGTTGGAATCTTCGCCGATTCATTGCAGGGCGGAGCGATTGCGATCGACCCGAATACCGGTGAGGTCCTGGGTCTCTACAGCGCTCCGAGCTGGGACCCGAACAAGTTTACTGGCGGAATACCCGTCGAGTATTACAAGCAGCTGCTGGAAGACAAGCGGCGTCCGCTCGTCAACAAGGTCATTCAGGGCACGTATCCGCCTGGCTCGACGTTCAAGCTCGCCACCTCGATCATAGGGCTGCAGGAGGGCGTCGTCGGGGTGAATGAGCACATGCCGGTGCCATGCACGGGCGGTTACCAGTTTGGCAATCGCTACTTCCGCTGCTGGGAGAAGAAGGGTCACGGCTCGCTCGATCTCGAAGGCGCGATCAAGCACTCGTGCGACGTGTATTTTTACCAGCTCGGCCTGAAGATCGGACTCGCGAGATTCATCGCCGGCGGGATCAAACTCACGATGCGGTACAAGTCCGGCATCGACCTGCCGGAGGAAACCCAGGCTCGCTGGCCCTACGCGATCGACTACTACAACAAGAAGTACGGTCCGCGCGGCTGGAGCAATGCGGAAACGCTGAACCTTGCGATCGGCCAGGGCGCAAACTCGCAGACAGTGGTCAACATGGCGAAGCTCTATAGCGCGTTCGCCACCAAGGGTCAGGCGCCGAGGCCTGAGATCGCTCACCTGGTGCCGCAGCGGAAGCAGGTATTCGCCCTGAATGCGATACAGGACTCGGTGGTGCTCGAGGGTCTGAAAGCGGTTCTTGAAGCAGGCGGCACCGCGGGAGCTTCCGCGATTCAGGGTCTCACGCTCGCCGGCAAGACCGGCACCGCTCAAAACACCGGCGGAGAGGATCACGGCTGGTTCGTCGGGTTCGCTCCCGCCGATCATCCGAAAATTGTCGTCGCGGTGCTGCTGGAATTCGGTCTGCACGGATCACGCGCGGCGCACATCGCATCCGCCATCATCGGCCACTATCTGAAGGTTGGGCCGATCAAGGCAGTGATGGACGAAGGATGATGAGCCGTCCGATCGTCTCGGACGTTCGCCTCCTCGCCGCGGCCGTTATTCTTTCTGTGTTCGGCGTGGCGATGGTGTACTCGGCGGGACAGACTGATACACCAACTGCGGTTGCCAGTCTCTACAAGTCGCAGATCCTCTGGCTGCTGATCGGGATGGGCTTCGCTTACGCCGTCGGCCACTCTTCCGTCCGATTCATCGAGTGGATGACGACGCCGTTGTATCTGTTCTCGGTTTTTCTGCTTGGGCTCACGCTCGTGATCGGGAAAGGGGCCGGCACCGCCGCGAGCACGAAGAGCTGGCTCGCGATTGGTAGCCATCGTATCGGTCAGCCCTCCGAGATCGCGAAGGTGACAGTCGTTCTCATGCTCGCGAAGGTTCTGTCCGACCAGCGTGAAACACCCAAGTCGCTGCTCGATCTCTGGAAGCCCGCGCTCGTCGTCGGCATACCATGGGCGATCATCATGCTTCAACCAGACCTCGGAACGGGCATCGTGTTCATTGGGATTTTCTTCGCGATGCTGTACTGGGCGGGCGTGGCGTGGCCGCTTCTCATTCTGATCGCGAGCCCGGCGATCAGTCTCATTCTCTCCTTCAGCGTCGGCCTCTGGGGCGCGTGGTTCTTCATCCTCCTCGCGCTCGTTCTCTGGTACCGGCCGTACCTGATCGAGGGAATCGTCCTCATGGTGCTGAACGTCGCGACTGGCGTCATCGCGCCGATGATGTGGGAAAAGCTCGCGCCGTACCAGCAGAATCGGCTTAAGGTTTTCATCGATCCTTCGGCCGATCCGCGCGCATCAGGCTACCACGTCATTCAATCGAAGGTCGCGATCGGATCTGGCGGGTTCTTCGGCAAGGGGTTCACGCTCGGAACGCAGAAGCGTCTCGCGTTTCTTCCGGAACAGCACACGGACTTCATCTTCTCGGTCGTGGGGGAGGAGCTCGGCTTTCTCGGAGTGACGATCGCACTGGCGCTCTTCCTCTGGCTCTTCCTCCGCATCACCCAGATCGCCGAGCGCGCGAATGATTCCTACAGCAGTCTGGTGGCGTTCGGGTTGATGTCGAGCTGGTTTGTTCACGTGCTGGTTAACGTCGGCATGACCCTTAACCTGATGCCGATCACAGGCATCCCTCTCCCGTTCTTCAGCTACGGCGGCTCGTTTCTCCTTGCCAGCTGGCTTGCGGTCGGAATCCTGATGCGTATCTCGGGAGAAGGTCGCGGAAGCGCTTTGTCGCTCCGCCGCTACTAATCCACTAGGCCCGTGGTGCGCGCGGTTTTCTAGATCTTTGCGCGCGGTCGGCGTTGGGTGTCCTCTACGTCCGCTTGTCCTCGCCCACGCGGCTTCGCCGCGTACGGCTGCCGGCTTCGCTCGGCGCCTGGGCTGCGGAGCGTCCTACGAGGACACCCAGCGCCTCCCTGCCTGAGATCTTTGGCTGCTCTCGAGATCTTGCCCGCGAGCAGTCCGCAGCGCCGCAACGTTGCGGTCCATGGTCCGTGCGCGCGATAGGCTGCGTGGCAAGTTTGTGCGGGAATGCCGAGCTGCGCTCGGCGCGCTTTCGCGCGAAGGGGAAAGATCGCGCGCCAATCACGCGGCGCTTTCGCGCCGCTGCAGTTACGGGTCTCAGTGGGAAGGAGGGTGAGGGTGTCCTCGTAGGCAGCGCCTCGCGTAGCAAGAGACTCGCGCGCGCCGTTGTAGTTTGCGCGCGAGGCTCGATGCGTGTAAGCGAGCTAGCTGCCGGAGAGGATACCCTCGCCCGACTGACCGGAGGCGATCGCACGAGTTGCAAAGGGAGCGATAGTCGCCGCACAACTGGCCGCTCGCACCCCCCAAATGTGCGGACGAGCCGAGACCGTATCGCCTTGCCCGGTGCGAAGTTAGCAGCGCTGCCTTAAATTTCGCGGATGGCCTGGTTCCGCAAGGAAAAGAAGCCCCGCTTACCGAGGCACGAAAAACACGAGATTCCCCCCGATGCTTGGGAGAAGTGTGACGCGTGCGGTCACACCGATCTTCGCGAGAAGTTCGTGCGCAATCTCAACGTCTGTCCGAGCTGCGGCTTCCACCGCCGCATTCGCGCCAGCGAGTACGCGGCCATCCTGCTCGACGAAGGAACCGCCGAAGAGACCGAGCTCGACATACGCTCGACCGACCCGCTCGGCTTTCCTGAGTATCCGGCGCGTCTCAAGAAGGCCACCGGTGCCGCTGGTGATGGCGACGCGATTCTCACGTTCACCGGCCAGCTCGGCGGAATGCCGGTCTGCCTCGCGGTCATGGACTTCGCGTTCATGGGCGGCTCGATGGGATCGGTCGTCGGCGAGAAGATCGCTCGACTCGGGCAACTGGCAATCGAGCGCAAGTATCCGCTCATCATAATCTCCGCGTCCGGTGGCGCCCGCATGCAGGAAGGCGTGCTCTCGCTTATGCAAATGGCGAAGGCCGCGGCGATTCTTTCGCAGTTGTCGGAAAGACGCGTCCCCTACGTTTCGATTCTCACGAACCCCACCACTGGTGGCGTGAGCGCCAGCTTCTCGATGCTCGGCGACGCGATTCTCGCCGAGCCGGGAGCGGTGATCGGGTTCGCGGGCCCGCGCGTGATCAAGCAGACCATTGGGCAGGAGCTGCCCGAAGGATTCCAGACAGCCGAGTTTCTGCTCGAGCACGGCATCGTCGATTCAGTGGTGCCACGTGCCGAGCTCAAGGCAACGGTGGGGCAGCTGCTTCGCCACATGAGCGGGAAGCCGGCATCGGCAGGGTGGACGACCTCCTGACCCAGTACAGCGAGGCGATCCAGGCTCTTTTCGCCCGCACCACCGGCGGCATCAAACCAGGTCTCGAGCGCACCGAAGCACTTCTCGCCAAGCTCGACTCTCCGCACCGGAGGCTCTCCGCCATCCATATCGCCGGCACCAATGGCAAGGGGAGTGTCGTTGCCACCTGTGAAGCGCTGTTGCGGGCGCGAGGCCTCGTTGTTGGGCGATACACGTCTCCGCACCTCGTTGATTTCCGGGAGCGCCTCACCGTCAACGGCAAGCCGATTTTCGAGGAGGAAGTCCTCGAGTTTCTAAGACGCTGGATACCAACCGCCGAGGAAATGGGAGCGACATTCTTCGAGGTGACGACCGCCCTCGCCTTCGACTGGTTCGCCAAACAGGAGGTCGACATCGCTGTCATCGAGACCGGGTTGGGCGGTCGCCTCGACTCGACGAACGTGCTCACCCCCCGAGTGGCCACTGTCACGTCGATCGGGCTCGATCATACGGATCTGCTCGGGGATACTCTGGAAGCGATTGCGAGAGAAAAAGCCGGAATCTTCAAGGCGGGTGTTCCCGCCGTGATTGGCGAGCCAACCCCGGCGCTACGCGAGCTGCTGGCCAAATGCGCAACGGAAGCCGGCGCCAAG
>JBGQIT010000052.1:0-11350 GCA_041498575.1 Gemmatimonadaceae bacterium | reverse complement strand
TGGGGCCATATTCTCGGCAACGCGCTCTTTTTCTGGGTCTTCGGGAACAACATCGAAGACAGTCTCGGCCACTTTCGCTTTCTGGTGTTCTATCTGATATGCGGCCTGGCGGCAGCGGTGGCGCACATCCTTGCCCAGCCGGCGTCTCCCCTTCCAACCGTTGGCGCATCGGGCGCCATCTCAGGAATTCTGGGCGCGTATCTAGTGCTCTATCCCAGGGTCCGCGTCAGGATGCTCTTCTTCTTCATCATCTTCTTCAAAATTATTCCGATTCCTGCCTGGCTGGTTCTGATCTGGTGGTTCTTCTGGCAGCTTGTCGCGGCGTTGCCGGAGCTGACGAATGGCGCCGATCTGTCGGGTGGCGTAGCGGTCTGGGCTCACGTCGGTGGATTTCTGACGGGAGTTCTGCTCGTGAAGCTCTTCGAAAACCGCAGATTGGTAATTCGGCGCACCGCACCGCGCGTCCCGGGCTGATTGGTAGCTCGAAAGTCTGGCCCGGCATAGATTCCCCGCCGAGAAGGTCTGAAGAGACGTTTCAAGTGTTCTGGACTCTTACGGAGATGGTGCTTTGCGGATTCTTCCCCGGGACGAAAAGTTCTACGACATGTTCACCGAGCTGGCTAAAAGGCTGACCGCTTCGGCGACAATACTCCAGGAGATGTTTCAGGATCCGACCCACCTGGACGCGAAAGTCACGTCGATCAAAGCGCTGGAACACGAAGCCGACAACCTGACCCACGACATCATCGATCGAATCGATCGAACTTTCGTCACCCCGTTCGACCGCGAGGACATCCACGCGCTCGCCTCGGAGCTGGATGACGTGATCGATTTGATCGACGGTACCGCGCGTCGGGCCCAGATTTTCCGGGTGCTGCGTGCCCGCCCCGCGGCGGTCGTTCTGGCGGAGGTGCTCGCGCGTGCCAGCTGCGCGGTCGAGGAAGGGGTTCGCGACATGAAGAACGCGAAGCAGGTCTTCGCCATCAGCGAGAAGCTCAAGGTGCTCGAGGAGGAGGGGGACGCCGTCTATCATGAGGCGATGGGGAAGCTCTTCGCCGAGGGGGGCGACGCACTCGAGGTCATCAAGTGGAAAGACCTTTATGACAAGCTCGAGGACGCGCTCGACCAATGTGAGGATGTCGGCAACGTGCTGCAAAGCATCGCGCTGAAGAACGCGTAGTGCTCTACTACGTGGCCGCGATCGTTCTGGTCGCATTTGTATTCGACTTCATAAACGGCTTCCACGATTCGGCAAACTCGATCGCTACGATCGTCGGAACGCGGGTCTTGAGCCCGATAGCAGCGGTGGTGTGGGCCGCGTTCTTCAATTTCACGGCGGCGTTCACCGCCGGCGAGCTCGTCGCCAAGGCGATCCAGACGGGGATTATCCGGACCGAAATCGTCACCCCGAACGTGATTCTCGCCGGACTGCTCGGCGCAATTGCCTGGAATCTCATCACCTGGTTTTATGGAATTCCATCCAGCTCCTCGCATGCTCTCATCGGTGGTTACGCCGGTGCCGGAGTAGCGAAAGCTGGATGGAGCGCGATTACGTGGGGTACCAAATGGATCCAGACTCTGTCCTTTATCGTCATCTCGCCGCTCGTCGGGGGGCTGGCCGGCTTCATCATCATGGTCGCGGTGTACTGGACCTTCCAGAAAATGGCGCCCGGTCGGGTCGACCGGTTCTTCCGCACGGCGCAGCTCGCCAGCTCTGCTTTACTGTCGCACTCGCACGGTGCGAACGACGCCCAGAAGACGATGGGAATCATCGTCGGCCTGCTGGTGTCGGTGAAACCGCTGACGGCCGCCGAGACGGGAATCTTTCACCACCTCTACGTAACGGGCGAGGGAATTCCGCTCTGGGTCAAGATGGGAGCGTACACGGCGATATCGCTCGGCACACTGTTCGGTGGGTGGAGAATCGTACATACGATGGGCTCGCGCATCACGCGGCTCCGGCCCGTTAGCGGATTCGCGGCGGAGACCGGAGGCGCACTCGCGATCAGCATCGCGACGCATTATGGAATCCCGGTGAGCACGACGCACACGATCGCCGGGTCGATCATGGGCGCCGGTGCGACCTATCGCTTCTCCGCGGTGCGGTGGGGCATTGCGCGAAGAATCGTCTGGGCCTGGGTCATCACGATTCCCGCATCTGCAACCGTCGCGGCGCTCAGCTACTGGGCGATGTCTGCAGCCGGCCTTCGTTGAAGTGACCTTCCTCGAGGTGGTGTTTGATCTGCTTCCCTTCCGCAAGGTAGACGGCGTCTTCGCCGATGTTCGTCGCCAGGTCGGCGATTCTCTCCAGATTCCGACCCACCAGCAGGAGCTCGAGCGACGGCGTGATGGTCTTCGGGTCGGCCATCATGTGAGTGAGCAGCACGCGAAAAACCGAGTCTTGCAGAGAGTCGACGACGTCGTCGTCCTTGCACACCTGGCGGCCCAGCGCTCCGTCGGCACGGATGAATGCGTCGAGCGATTCGCCCAGCATCTTGCGCGCCCTTCGGGCCATCACCTCGATCTCGGGTATCCGGATATTGACCTTGGGCTTGTCGGCGAGGCGCAGCGCTGATTCCGCGATATTGACCGCGTGATCACCGACGCGCTCGAGGTCGTTTGACACCTTGATCGCGCCGATGATGAATCGTAGGTCGCGGGCCATCGGTTGCTGCAAAGCCAGAAGCTCGACTGCCGCCTGCTCGACCTCGATCTCGAGCCGGTTAAGCTCCGGATCACCGTCGATCACCAGTTTTGCCTTCTCCTTATCGCGGTTCATCAGCGCTTCGACGGCGATATCCGTGCGCTCCTCGGCCTTCGACGACATGTTGAGCAGCGTTTCCTTGAGCGAAGTAAGCTGATCGTGAAAGTGCCTGAATCCTGCGGCGTTTGAGTCGGCTGTCATCCAAATCTCCCAGTGATGTATGCGTCGGTGCGTTCCTCTCGCGGGCTGGTGAAGATCTGTTCGGTTGGTCCGAACTCGACGACCTCGCCGGTAAAGAAGAACGCGGTGTATTCAGACGCCCGTGCTGCCTGCTGCAGATTGTGCGTCACGATGATGATCGTCAACTCCCGTTTCAGCTCGTAGACGAGCTCCTCGATGCGCTGAGTGGAGCTCGGATCGAGCGCGCTCGCCGGCTCGTCGAGGAGGAGCACTTCGGGCTGGTTAGCCAGCGCGCGCGCGATGCACACGCGCTGCTGCTGTCCCCCGGAGAGTCCCAGGGCCGACGTACGGAGCCTGTCCTTGACTTCGTCCCAGATCGAGGCGCGTCGGAGCGAGCGCTCCACGATCTCGTCCAGCGATCCCCTGTCCGCGATCCCATTGATGCGCGGACCGTAGGCGACGTTCTCGTAGATGGACTTCGGGAAGGGGTTCCAGCGCTGGAACACCATCCCCACTCGCTGCCTGAGCGCGACGATGTCCAATGATGGGTCGTAGACGCTGTGTCCGTCGAGGCAGAGATCGCCTTCATGGCGTATGCCGGGAATGAGATCGTTGAGCCTGTTGATCGATCTCAGGAATGTCGACTTGCCACAACCCGATGGTCCGATGAGCGCCGTCACGGATCGCGGTGGCACCGCCATTGAGATATTTCTGAGAGCCTGCTTCTTCCCGTACCAGAACGAGAAGTCGCGGGCCTCAATGGTGCCAATGGCATCGGCAGCGACTGGCGCGGAAACTGGAGCGACCGCGGTCATCCGAACCGTCCGGTGATGTATGACTCGGTCCTCGGATCGCGGGGCGCCGTGAACAGCTGCCGGGTCGGTGCAAACTCGATCAGTTCACCCATGAGCAGAAACGCCGTGCCGTCCGAAACGCGCGCGGCCTGCTGCATGTTGTGGGTCACAATAACGACGGTGACGCTCTTCCGCAGTTCGTAGACCAGCTCTTCGACCTTCTGAGTGCTGAGCGGATCGAGCGATGCGGTGGGCTCGTCGAGGAGGATCACTCGCGGCCTCGTGGCGAGCGCGCGCGCGATGCATAGTCGCTGCTGCTGGCCGCCTGAAAGCGCCATCGCACTCTCGTCGAGCTGGTCTTTGACCTCGGCCCACAGTCCCGCGCGCTGAAGCGCTTCTTCGACGATCTCGTTGGTCGCGCCACGTGCCGCGTGGCTCTTCGCATCGACACGCAAGCCCGCCGCAACGTTTGCCCGGATCGACATTGTGGGGAAGGGAGTCGGCCGCTGGAACACCATCCCGACGTGACGGCGAACGGCGATGGGGCTCGTACCTTCTCCGTAGATCGAGCTGCCGAGGATTTCCACCGAGCCCTCCACGCGCGCGCTCGGAACGGTTTCGTGCATTCTGTTGAAGCAGCGGAGAAGCGTCGATTTGCCGCACCCGGAAGGGCCGATGATAGCGGTCACGGCGTTCTGAGGAATCGAGATGGACACATCTTTGACGGCCGCCACGTTGCCGAAGAACGCCGAGAGATGACGCGAGACGATGCACGGCCTGGTCGCCTCCTGCGAAACGATTGGCTCGGGTGCGCGAAGCTGCACCACAGGCGTCACAGGCCGCGGGGACTTCTCGCGCAACACTTCAGTCGACTGGAGCACCGAACCGTGACCTCGTTGCGAAGCGAGCCGCAATGCTGATTATTAGCACCATCGTTATTAACACCAAGGCTCCGGCCCATGCCAGTCGGTGCCACTCATCGTAGGCGCTCAGGGAGTAAGCAAAAATCTGGAGTGGGATTGCAGCTATCGGTTGGCGCAACGAAGTTGACCAGAACTGATTCCCGAGCGCGGTGAAGAGCAACGGCGCGGTCTCGCCGGCAATCCTTGCCACAGCCACAAGGACACCCGTCGCGATACCAGCCATGGCGGTACGGAGAACGATCGAGATTGACGTCCGCCATCTCGCATAACCCAAGGCAAGCGCGGCCTCTCGCAAGGAGGTCGGCACAACAAGTAGCATTTCCTCCGTAGTTCGAGTCACGAGAGGAATCATCATCGCCGCGAGCGCGACACCTCCAGCGAAGGCAGAGAAACCGGATCGCCTCACGAGAAGCTCCCAGGCAAAGATTCCAATCACAATCGACGGGAGTCCGTTGAGAACGTCTGCGAGAAAGCGAACCGTGTTTGCGAGCGGCGTGCCTCGTTTTTCAGCCAGGTAGAGGCCGGCCCCGATTCCTATTGGTAATCCAATCAGGCTCGCCACTCCGATCAGAATTAGGGTGCCGACGATCGCATTCGCCATTCCGCCGCCGAGCTCGCCAACAGGCTTCGGCATGTGCGTGAAGAACGCCAAAGACAGGGACGAAGCTCCCTTGGCGACAATGTGCCCCAATATCAGAATCAGGGGGAGTGTCGCAAGAATCGCGGCAAGGTAGGTGAGGCCGATCATCGCGCCGCTCACGACATGACGACCGCGCGCGGTACTCATTTCGCCCGACCCCTCGATACGCTCCAAACGAGCCACCGAGCAATGGCGTTTACGATCAGGGTGATGACAAAGAGAACGGCTCCGACTGCCATGAGTGCGGAGAGATGCAAGTCACTGGTCGCCTCGCTGAACTCGTTCGCGATCAGTGACGCCATTGTATAGCCGGGTGCGAACAGAGACGGGGAGATCTCGAGCCGGTTCCCGATCACCAGAGTCACCGCCATCGTTTCACCCAGCGCCCGTCCCAACCCCAGCATGATGCCTCCAATGATGCCGGATTTGGCAAACGGGATGACCGCATCGCGAATCATCTCCCACCGTGTTGCTCCAAGTGCCAGCGCTGCCTCGCGCTGAGATCGCGGCACAGCCATCAGCACTTCGCGAGATACGGAGGAAATGTATGGAAGGGCCATGATCGCCAATATGACACCCGCCGCTAACATGCTCGGCCCATAAGCCGGACCGCGGAAGAACGGTGTTGCCCCCAGGTGAAGAGTGTCGCGGAGAAACGGCATTACGTGTTCGCGCAGCAGCGGAACGAGAACGAAGATCCCCCACAAGCCGTAGACGACACTGGGAATGGCCGCGAGTAGGTCGACGAGGAATCCCACAGGCTGTCGCAGCCATGCTGGCGAGAATTCGGACAGGAATATCGCTACGCCAATCGCCAGCGGCGTTGCTAAGATCAAGGCGACAGCCGAGGAGACGAGCGTCCCGAACACCGCTGGCGCGGCGCCGAAGTGGCCTGCCCTCACATCCCAGTCACTTGTCGTGATTATCGAAAGCCCCAGCTTGGAGAACGCGGGCCACGCCGCCACAAAAATTGCGAGCGCAATTGCGATGACCAGCGCCGGCACCACGAGCGCGCACGCTGCGGTAAGGACTTCGTAGATCCTATCGCTGACCGCCGTTCCTTCGACTCGGAGGCGGCGGCGATCCTGCTCCAGCCACTCAGCCGGGAGCGAGGTCATTTCGCGCTAGCGAGATTGATCGTGGCGACCTTGGCTTTCACGGTGGTCGCCATTTCCGCAGGCAAGGGCGCATAATCAAGTGTTGGGGCGCTCTTCTCTCCTTCGATCAAGGCCCAGTTGAGGAAGTCGACCAATTTCTTTCCCTTCACGGCGTCGCGCTGGTGCTGGTAGACCAGAATCCAGGTGAAAGATGAAATTGGATAGGATTCTGCACCCGGGGCATCAACGATCGAAATCCGATAATCCGTATTGGGCGGAAGGGACTGCGCTACCCGGGCAGCGGCAGCAGTAACGGCTGGAACGGATGCGACGACGTACTGCCCCGCCTTGTTTCGAACGGCGGCGGCAGGAAGCTTGTTCTGTTTCGCATACGCGAGCTCGACGTAGCCAACTGCGCCCGGCGTCTGCTTTACCTGACCGGAAACACCTTCGTTACCCTTTCCCCCGAGACCCACGGGCCATTTGACCTCTTTACCTTTTCCTACACTGGAGTGCCAGGCAGGACTGACCTTGTCGAGGTAGTCGGTGAAAATATACGTGGTGCCGCTACCATCGGATCGATGGACCACCAGGATGTCCTGATTGGGAAGCGTAACGCCGGGATTCAGCGATGCGAGCCGGGTGTCGTTCCACTTTTTGATGCGCCCCATGAAGATGTCTGCGATCGCATCGGGAGTGAGCTTGAGAACTGCGGTTACGCCGGGAACGTTGTAGGTGATTACGTCGGCTCCGAGCACCGTTGGAATGTGAAGTATCGGGCCGCCCTTGGCTTTTGCCATCTCCTCGTCGCTCATCGGACCATCTGAAGCTCCAAAATCGACGGTCTGCTCCGAAATCTGCCGAATCCCACCTCCGGATCCGATTGACTGATAGTTGATCTTTACACCGGTGAGGTTCGCGTAATCGGAGAACCACTTGGAATAGATCGGATAGGGGAAGGTCGCGCCGGCTCCGGTTAGGTCTGCGCCTCCGCCAGAAGAGGCGGTCGAGGAAGCCGCGCCGGAGTTACTTCCGTCTCCCTTCGCGCACGCGACGGCCAACAACATGAGGGCGGCAAGCTTCATTGCTCTCATTGAACGGCTCCTTTTTTGTTTTCGTGGGTCGACCCTGGTGACCTAAAAATAGATGCGCCCCCGAGGGGTCACGACAGAGGTGAGGTAACGACCTTGTCACAACCGCCCCGAGGGCGCTCCGAACCCCGATAGTCTGCGCCTAGAAGTTCGCCACCAGGTGCAGGAAGTACGTCTTGGTTGCCGCGGCAATCACTCCCGAGTGCGGAGTCACTTCCTGATAGTCCAGGGAGAGTGCCGTCTTCTTGTTGAGGTCCCAGGTCAGACCGGCGATAACGGTGTTCAGGTAGCCGTCGGTGTCGGTGTTCGGCTTGAAACGGTCCCAGCGGGCGATGAGGCCGAGCGGGAAGGTCGATTGATCGTTCATCAGCTGGAACGGCTTGATTACGGCGAAGCCGGCAATGAGCCGCCGAGTGCTGTCAACTTCGACTCGTGGCAGCGCCACGGTGTTGGCTCCGGTCTCGCTGCCATCCTTCCGTGTGTCCCATTCCCCGCCAAGGGTGAGACGCGGATCGCGAAGACCCACGAACACGCCCGATCTCGTTCTCGGCAGCGAAACGCCAACCTGTCCGACCTGACCAGGGCCGCCGGCGGTGAACGCGCTCCCGACCGCACCGACGTAAGTCCAGCCCGTAAGGGTAAAGGTCCTGATGAATTTGTTGTCCGCGGCGCTGAACGGCGTCAGGGACACCCTTGCCGCGTAGTCCTTGAAACGATCGGTCTCGCGCGACGTGTAGCCGGGGCCGTTCACGATGGTCGCGTAGATCTCCCCGAACTTGTTCGGAAACGAAATCAGCGTCGCGACTCCGGCATCGGCCGATGAGAAGAATCCGGCGCGCTCGACTGGTGTCTGGGAGATCCAGCGAGGCCAGAACTGCTCGACGTGATCGATTACCACGTTGTGCAGAAGGCCGGCGCGGGCCAGGCCGTTCCAACCTGTCGCACTCTTCAAATAGTCGTACTGGAGATACGCGTACTTTGCCCGGATCACCCAACCTCTGTAGAAGTTGTCGTTTGGCGTCGTGGTCTGCTGGAACACGTCGGCGGTGATGCGAATGCTGGCGCGGTCGCCGGCCGGCATCCTGAACGTCAGGTACGCTCGTTCGAGGTCGAACTTGTTCGTCGACTTGGCCGGACCCTTATCGCCCCGATACTGAAAATTCGCGTACAGTACTCCCGAGAAGTCGACCGGGATCGATACAGTTGCCGGTGGCGGAGGAGCCGGCTTGGTAGTGTCCTTGGGCTGCTGGGCAGAGATCGCCAGAGGCAGAGCCAGCGCTCCGAGCGCGGCGATTATGGTTGTCTTCATCGAGCGTCTCCGACGCGTGCGTCAGCGATACGGATTGTCTTCAGTCTGTTCTGAAGCTGCGCAACCATGGGAGCGGGAAGCGGAGCGTAATCCAGCGATGCAGCCGCTTTTTCTCCGTCCTTGTAGGCCCAGCGCAGGAAATTCACGAGCTTTGCCCCTTTGACACGGTCGGTCTGATTCTGGTACACGAGAATCCAGGTCATCGACGAGATGGGATACGAGTCTTTGCCCGGCGCATTCACGATGGAGACGCGGTAGTCAGTGTTCTTCGGGAGCTTCATGCTGGCGGCCGCAGCGGTGATGGACGCGATCGAAGGCGAGATATACTGACCGGCGACGTTGCGGACCGCGGCATAAGGGAGACTGTTCTGCTTCGCATAAGCGAGCTCGACGTAACCGATGGACCCGGGCGTCTGCTTCACCTGTCCGGCGACGCCTTCGTTGCCCTTTCCACCAAGACCGACGGGCCACTTGACCTCCTTACCCTTGCCGAGCGAACTCGCCCAGGAGGGACTGACCGAGGTCAGATAGTCGGTGAAGATGTACGTAGTGCCGCTGCCATCCGAGCGGTGGACCACGAGAACGTCAGAGTTGGGAAGAGTCACCCCGCGGTTCTGTGCGACAATCCGCGCATCATTCCACTTGGTGATCTTCCCGCTATAAATGTCGGCGATCACATCACCACTCAAATTGAGCGGGCGGTTCACGCCGGGAACGTTGTATATCATGACGACTGCGCCCATTACCGTGGGGAAATGGAGCACTGCACCGCCTTTGGCGTTGGCGAGTTCCTGGTCGCTCATCGGCCCGTCGGAGGCGCCGAAATCGACGGTTTGTTCGGACAGCTGTCTGATGCCTCCGCCAGAGCCGATCGACTGATAATTGATCTTAACGCCCGTGCTCTTCGCGTAGTCTGAGAACCACTTCGAATAAATGGGATACGGGAACGTCGCGCCGGCTCCGGTCAGATCCACCGATTGCGATGAAGCAACACCTGAGAGAAGCGCTGCCGTTGAGAGAGCGACAGCAATGCTGCGAACGGTTTTGATCACTTGTGACTCCGTGAGAGGAAGTTGTCGCGTTACAAACTCTCTCAGGCACGTCACGGATGGTCACACGGGAGGTAAAGGGTTTGTCACGACTGAGCCGCCGTTGCTCCGTCGGGAAAGAAGATTCTGATGGTCGTGCCGACCCCTATGACACTTTCGGCGCTGACGTTACCACCATGAGCCTCAACGAGATGCCTCACGATCGCGAGCCCGAGTCCGGTGCCGCCCGCCTCCCGCGACCGGCCGCTGTCGGCGCGGTAGAAGCGCTCGAAGATTCTCGGCAGGTGCTCGGGAGGAATGCCGCTTCCGGTGTCGTCGACCGCTAATGAGACTCCGCCGGCTTCGCGCTTTGTCTGGATCGAGATTCGGCCGCCTGTGCCCGTATGACGGATCGCGTTCTCGATGAGGTTGAGGAGGATCTGCTCGAGTGCTGTTCGATCCGCATAAATCGCTTCGGCGCCTGTCTCGATCGTCTTGTCGAGTGCAATGCTTTTTTCGTTCGCGGCGGCCGCGACTCGGCCGAATACCTCGGCGGCCACGTCCGTGATGGGTATTGACTCCGGCCGTGGTTTCCAGTGCCCAGTTTCGATCCGCGACAGGTCGAGCAGCTCGTCGACGATGCGCTGCATGCGCTGGGTGTTGTTGAAGATCGTTTTTGCAAATTCGGCGCGCATTTCCGCCGGCACATCCCGATCCTGGAGCGTCTCCGCGAATCCACCGATGATCGTGAGTGGAGTTCGTAGCTCGTGAGAGACGTTGGCCACGAAATCCCTCCTCACCGCTTCGAGTTTCCGAATGGGGGTGAGGTCGAAGAGCGCGACGACGGCGCCGCCGCCGACGAGTGGGTGAGCAGTGAGAGAGAGCGTCGTCTCGCCAATCACTACCTCTTCGGGCTCGGTCTCGGTCCCGCTCAGGGCGAGCGATATCGCGTTGCGCAACGTAGCTTCGCGCGGCAGAAAATCGATGCCGAACGGAATCGGGCGGTGGATTGAAAGGAGGCGGCGTCCGGTGTCGTTGATGCGCACGACTGCGTGCGACGGAGAAATCGCGATCACGCCTTCGTTCAGCGTTTCGACGAGCGCAGAGAGGATCGATTGCTCGGCCGTCAACGCTGACAGCCGCGCTTCGAGCTGTTCCGCCAATCGGTGAACTGCATCGGCGAGATCGCCTACCTCGCCGGGTGCCGCGAGTGCTGGGTGCCGCTTCCGTTCACCGGCGGCAAGCGAGCGGGCAACATCTCGCAGGTCGGTAATCGGCCTGGAGACAGAGCGCGAGAAAAGAGCGGCGAGAATCGCGGCAAGCAGGAAGGAGATGAGCCCCGCCACAAGAACGCCGCTGCGGGCCCTCGCGAAAAGCTCCTCGACCGTTTTTGTCGTCACCGAGACCCGAGCGACGCCACGCGGCGCTTTGACGGCGACGTAAAGTTGTTCTTCACCCGTGGAGGGGCTCATGCGCCGAACCGACCCGATTCCGCTCTTTCGTGCTTCGATTACTTCCGGGCGATTGCTGTGGTTTTCCAGACCCTGGAGTGCGGGCCCGTCGAATTCCGAGTCACCGACCACG
>JBGQIT010000051.1:0-11401 GCA_041498575.1 Gemmatimonadaceae bacterium | reverse complement strand
GGATATCGAGCAGCTTCGCGCGGAGCGAAGCCTCCGCGGACCCGACGCCCTGAAGGAACTGCGTGCCCGTCGGTGAGGAAGCCGACACGATGTTGTACGCTTTGTGTCCCCAGTGGCTGGGCATCTGACGTCCGCCCGAAGCTGGATCAATCGCTGCCCCGACCGCCTCATAAAGCATTTCGGCCGGCGTAACGCCAAGCTCGAGACAGAGGGCGCGATCGCGATAATACAGGTAGAACCAGTCGTAGGCCGGCTTCAGAACCATCCCCGCCGCCGTAAGAATGCCCTCGTGGCCCGCGCCCGAGATCTGGAAGAAAATCTTGTTCTGGTTCTTGAGCTGAACTTCCTTGTCGTCCAACCGACGCGACAGCAGCATGTTGCGATAGGCGGCAACGAGCTGCTCGGGAGAGAGACGAGCGCTTGGTGATCCTGCGGATTTGTGATCGGGGATCGTTCTGGTAGCCATGATTCTCCAGCGGGCGGGTCGAGCTGTCTCCCAAAAAATAGCAGATAGCGCGCCGCAGCGGCTATCGGTTTAGGCCCCCCTTTGCCTGGCCGGCTTCATGCTTCATCGTCGATTCCCCCACACCAGGTGGCCGCATGGTAAGCAGAGTCATTCGTGTGTTCGCAACCGTGATGGTTCTGGCTTCGTGCTCGCAGGGCGCTCCGGGCGGCGCTCCGTCCGGGCCCGATGGAGATAAGATCGTGCTCACCGGCGACCAGAAAGCAGACTGGGCGCAGATCGTCGCGCTCGAGAATGAGGCACAGGCGCTCGTCAAAACCGACGGATGCCTATCGGCCGGACAATGCCGCACGGCTCCCGTCGGCTCGAGAGCGTGCGGAGGCCCACGGTACTATCTGGTCTATTGTTCCCGCTCAACCGATTCGGTCGCGCTCTTTCGGAAACTCGATGCGGTCGCCGCTGGCGAGCGCGAGTACAACACCAAATACAAAATCATGTCGACTTGCGAGTTCAGATTGCCCCCGAAGGTCGCTCTCACCGGCGGGTCCTGCCAGGCGCAATAGCGATCAGTAATCGACGGGCCTGAGGTATGACTCTCCGATTCCCGTAGAGCTGAGCAATGCCACTGTCGGAAGCTTTCGTTTCCAGTGTGTTCCGGCGAGTCGCTTCCGAACGAGCTCGACCTTATCCGGATCGAAACCGTGCGCCACCAGCGATGCCGGATTGTATCCGCTGAGCAGCCAGTTCAGAATCGCATCCGCGTCGGCGTAGCTGATTCCGAAATCTCCTTCGTCCGTCTGACCTTCGATCAGATCGGCCGACGCGGGCTTGCTTACGATCACTTCGGGAACGCCGAGAAATTTCGCCAGCTGCCAGACTTGCGTCTTGAACAGATCGCCGAGCGGATTGATCGGCGGCGAATCATCGGCGTGCCACGTGAAGTAGCCGAGCAATCTTTCGGTCTTGTTGCCGGTACCGACTGGCAGCCCGTGAAACTTCGCCGACTGATCGAATAGCACGATCATCCTTTCCCTCGCCATCACATTTCCCCGGCGCGCCGGATCAGCGTCGGGCTCGCTCGCGAGATAACCGTCTACGGCCGGCGAGATGTCGATCAGGCGCGACTGAATCCCGAGCGCGTCGATCACGAGCTGTGCGTGGGCGAGCGAATCGGGATTCGAGGTGCGGTACGGCATTCGTGCTGCGATTACGTTCTCCTTTCCGAGCGCTTGGGCGGACAGGTAGGTTGTCACTGCCGAGTCGACGCCACCCGAGAGGCCGACCACCGCTTTCTCGAATCCGCGACGCTCGAATTCCTCCCGGAGGAAGGAGACGAGCCAGCCGGCGGTCAGCTCTGGATCGATGTCGAGCGGCGGCGGCCCCGAGCGAGACTCGGTCGCGCGCATCACCGCGATCGGCTCACTGCCATTGCGGCTTGCGTCGGTGCCGGTGCGGCTCTTCGAGCTCTTTGCGGGTCGTGCGGTCGCCGATGCTCGTGAAGGTTTTCTTGCGCGCGTCGATGCCTTGGCGGATTCCTCGCTCGATAGCGCGGTGTTTCGGGCAGCGGGAGTCAGCGGTCCGCCCTGGCTCGGCGCGTCGTCGTAGCTCAACACCAGCCGTTCGCCCGCCTGAATTCGATCGACCGTGCGCATCAGGTGCGGCATCATCGTCTGCAAATCAGTGAGGAGCGGCGCGTCGGATCGCGCGCGAGTCAGATCGTGCGGATCGAGCGAAATCATCAGGATCGTCTCATCCCACAATGGAGCGCGCGCGAGAATATCTCCCTGCGGCCCGCAGATTATCGACCCGCCGGTAAAAGTCTTTCCACCCTCGGTGCCGACGAGATTCACAAGGGCCACGAACACGCCGTGTTCCTCCGCGATATCCCGGGCAAGACGCTCCCAGCGCTTCAGGTTCGCCGGAACGGAGCCCTCGTCCTCGCGCGGCCATACTCCGCGCGCTGGCGACGCCGAGACGACGAACACTATCGTCGCCCCGTCGAGGGCGGCGACGGTCCCCGTCAGGCTATGCCAGGCGTCTTCGCAGATGAGCATGGCAGCGCGGCCCCACTCGGTATCGAACGCGCGGACCTCGAATCCACGGTCGACGAATCGTTCCTCATCGAACATCCCGTAGGTCGGCAGAAACAGCTTGCGGTGGACGTGGCGGATCACCGGCTGGTCGCCTCCCAGCGTCACATAGAGCGCGCTATTATAGAAGGCGTTGTTCCACACCTCGTAGAACCCAATGCACACATCGAGAGTCCGCGGTGTAGTAACTGCGGTGGCGTATTGCGCCTGAAGGTCTCGGGCGAAAGCACCGGCTGTCAGGGCGACGTCGCGTACGCCCCCTTCGACGAAATATCCGGTGAGCGCCGTTTCAGCAAAGACCGCCACATCGGGACGCGGCTCGAGCGAGTCGATTTGCGAAAAAATGCCGGCCAGGCGGGCGAGGTTTGTGACATAGTCGCCCTTTCGCGGCTTGAACTGAACTACGACGAGATGAATAGATCGATCCATCCATCTGAAGTTGCCATAGCGCAGAGGTACAATCAACCGCTGCGCGCGCTCGTTCTGGCTGCGCTTTTGTTTACGCCCGCGCTGCTGGGCGCGCAGCAGCCGGGTACCAACGACACGGAGGCCTGGACGATCGTCCCGATGCCACAGGCGTCCCTGGTTCTGGCCCGCGACGGGTCACTCATCGGAGAGATCGGCAAGGAGATCCGCACCAGTGTCTCGATCAAGACGCTGCCGAAGTATCTGCCGCAGGCGTTCGTTGCAGTGGAAGATCACCGCTTCTACCAGCACGACGGGGTCGACGTCGTCGGCATCGCCGGCGCCCTCAAGGACAACATCTTCGGCGAGCGCCGCGGGGCGAGCACCATCACCCAGCAGCTGGTGGGCAACATGCATCCCACGCTCATCGACCGCACGGACAGGAGTCTGGGCCGGAAGCTCGCGGAGCAGTCGGCCGCGCGCGAGATGGAAAAGCACTATAGCAAGGAACAGATACTCGAAGGGTATCTGAACCAGATCGGATTCGGTCACGGGTGGTACGGAGTCGAGAGCGCGGCGCGCCACTATTTCGGAAAGAGCGCATCGAAGCTGTCACTGGCGGAGGCAGCCGCACTGGCGGCGATGCCCAAGGGGCCGGCGCTCTATGATCCGCTCAAGTATCCAGATCGCGTCCGGCAGCGGCGCAACGTCGTGCTGTCACTGATGGCCGGTCAGGGCTACATCTCGTCCGCGCAGGCGGCAGCGGCGCAAGCAGCGCCCCTCGTCACGTTCCCTAATGGGGGATACTCCGCTTACTCGCCCTGGTTCGTCGATGTCGTTCGCGTCCAGGCGACGCGCGCTGGGATTCCGGTCAGCGAAGGCGGCTATCGGATTTACACGAGCCTCGATCCCATTCTCCAGAACGCAGCGATGAGCGCGTTGCTCGAGGAGACGGCGGCGGTAGAATCGCAGCCCGATTACGCGCATCCCAAGTTCGTTCGCGGGGCGGATCCGCGGGCCGGAGGACGCACGACAACCAACTACCTGCAGGGAATGGTAGTCGCGCTGGATCCGACTTCCGGGGATGTTCGCGCACTCGTAGGCGGGCGCGATTACGCTGACTCGCACTTCGACCGCGCCGTCGACGGAATGCGTCAGCCCGGCTCCTCGTTCAAGCCGATCGTCTACGCCGCGGCAATCGCCGACAGTATCACGCCAAACACAATCTTCCAGGACACCGCGCTCGCGATCAACCTTCCCAATGGCACGGTCTATAGTCCCGAAAATTCCGATGGGCAGTACCTGGGTCCGATCACCCTTCGTGACGCGCTCGCGAAGTCTCGCAACGTCGTCGCCGTTCAGCTTGGGCAGAAGCTGGGGATGGACTCGATCTCGAGTCTCGCGCACCGGATGGGGCTGACGTCGAAGATCAATCCCTTTCCGTCGAGCGCGATCGGTGCATCGGTGGTGCAGCCGCTCGATCTCGTGGCGGCCTACACCACCTTTGCGAACCTCGGAACGCCCGTAGAACCGCGCTTCATCTACCGAATAGAAGACCGGAACCGGAAAGTCGTGCTGAGCCGGGAAGTGAAGGCATTGGCTCCGGCGCTCGACCCGCGCGTTACCTACGTCGTGCGCGACATGATGCGCGACGTCGTCGAACGCGGCACCGCGTCGAGCATTCGACGCTATCTGCCGGCATCGATTCCGGTCGCCGGAAAAACTGGAACGACGAACGACAACTCCGATGTGTGGTTCATCGGTCTTACGCCCGATCTCGTGGCGGGCGTCTGGCTCGGTTTTGACACGCCGACGTCCATCACTCCGGGCGCGGCCGGTGGATCGCTCGCCGCTCCGGTGTGGGGCAAGATGCTCGCTCGATATTACGCCGCCAAGCCGGAGATCCTCACGTCGCGCGCGGCCGAGCAGTGGACTCCTCCGGTTGGAGTAATATTCGGCGATGTCGATCGCGCGACGGGTGAGCTCGCGACCGATCAGACTCCTCCGGAGCGCCGTTACATCGAGTATTTCGTCGAAGGAACGGAACCGGCGTCTTTGAAAGCGGATCCGTGGAAGTTGTTCGCCTGGGGGCCCATCATTTTCTGAGACCGCCCGGAGTCCAGCTGGCTAACAAAACGGGGACTAGCTAACAAAACGGGGAGCCATGTGATTGGCTCCCCGTCTCGTTTATCAACTGCTGCTCGTAGCCACCAGCCGTAAAGCCGAGAGCTCTCGGCCGGTAGTCTTCGGTTCAGTATTGGGCCTATGCGACTTCCGCCATCTCGAGCGGTCTCGCCTGCTCACCGCCCTCGGCCGGAACGAGGGCAATCTTCAGCACCTCGTTCAGCGTCTCCACCGGGTGGAACTCGAGCGTCTTGCGAACTTCCTCGGGCACATCCTCGATATCAGCTTCATTGCCCTTCGGAATGATGATGATCTTGATACCGGCACGATGAGCGCCCAGCACCTTTTCCTTCAGACCACCAATCGGCAGCACTCGACCACGGAGCGTGATTTCGCCCGTCATTGCGACATCCTGCCTCACCGGACGATCGGCCATCTCCGACACGAGCGCCGTTGCGATCGCAATTCCGGCTGACGGTCCATCCTTTGGAATCGCGCCCGCGGGCACGTGGATGTGCGCTTCGATCGCGCCGAGCCTGTCGCGGGGAATCCCGAGACTGGCGGCGTTGTTCGTCGCGTACGTGAATGCCGCACGCGCCGACTCTTTCATCACGTCACCCAGCTGTCCGGTGAGAATCAGCGATACCGGACCGCCAGGACCAGGACCAACCTGGCCATTTGAATCAGCGTCGCGACTGCCGTAGAAGCGTCTGATCGAGGCCTCGACGAACATGATGTCTCCGCCCATCGGCGTGTAGTACATACCCGTCGCAATCCCGACTTCGCTTTCCGGCAACGCATGCTCGGGATGAACCCGCGGTCTGCCGAGTAGCTCTCTCACCGTCTCGGCGTCGACCGTGTGCTCTACCTGTTCGCTCGACGCAATCTTGCGCGCCAGTTTGCGCGCCACTGCGCCGATCTGACGCTCGAGCTGTCTCACCCCACTCTCGCGAGTGTAGCTGGACACCACGGACATGATGGCGTCTTCGGTGAACGCGATGTTCTTGTCGCTCAGTCCCGATTCCTCGAGCTGTCGCGGCAACAGATACTTCTTCGCGATCTCGGCCTTTTCCTTTTCGGTGTAGCCGGCGAAGTCCACTACTTCCATGCGGTCGAGCAACGGACCGGGGATGTTCTGTACGAAGTTCCCGGTCGCGATGAACAGAACTTCGCTCAGATCGAACGGGATACCGAGATAGTGGTCGGTGAAGGTGTCGTTCTGCGCGGGATCCAGCACTTCGAGCAACGCGCTGGATGGATCGCCCTGATACGACGTGCCGAGCTTGTCGACCTCGTCGAGCAGGAAGACGGGATTCTTCGTCCCGGCCTGCTTGATTCCCTGGATGATCCGGCCCGGCATTGCGCCAACATATGTGCGACGGTGTCCGCGGATGTCAGCCTCGTCACGAGCGCCGCCGAGTGCCACGCGCACGTACTCGCGGCCAAGCGATCTCGCGATCGACTTGGCGATGGACGTCTTGCCAACACCTGGCGGTCCGATGAAGAGAAGGATCGGTCCCTTCGCCATCGCACGAGACTTCGCCTCCACCTTGTCGGTGATGGGCCGGTCGGCATGGTCGCCCACGGCGAGCGACGGAGTTGCGTCTTCCTTGGTGGGGAAAAGGCGCGCCGCAGGCACCTCACCGGTCTTTTCGACTTCGTCGGCGAGCTGGCTCGCGCGCAGCTGTCTCACGGCCAGAAACTCGAGGACGCGGTCCTTCACATCCTTGAGTCCGTAGTGGTCTTCCTCGAGAACGGTCTCGGCGTGCTTGAGATCGAGCTGGTCATCCGATCTCTTATTCCACGGAAGCTCCGCGATCCACTCGAGGTAGGTGCGGATCACCTGCGCTTCCATCGACTCACGGCCTGCTCTCTCGAGCCTACCCAGCTCGCGCTCTACCTCAGCGCGCGCTTCCTTGGGAAGCTCCAGCTTCGCGAGCTTGTCGCGAAGATCCGTGATCTCCTTGCTCGAGTCGTCGTCGCCGAGCTCCTTCTGAATCGCCTTGAGCTGCTCGCGCAGGTACATCTCGCGCTGCCGCTCGCCCAGCTCTTCCTGAACCTGCGACTTGATGTCTTCCTGGGCTTCGAGGAGCCCGACCTGGCGCTGCACGTGGACGAGAATGCGGCGCAACCGCTCCTCGACGCTCAGCGTCTCGAGAAGCCCCTGCTTTTCGGGGACGGGAAGCTCGATATAACCCGCGACCAGGTCGGCAAAGCGGCCCGGCTCGGTAACGGAATCGAGAACCTGGTGAACGACTTCCTCCGGAAGTCCTCTGCGCTCACCGAGCTCAGCCGCCCGCTCGCGCGTCTCTTTCTGTAACGCCGTGAAGGCAGGATCGTTTTCGGTTTGAGGGGTCATCTCCTCGGCCGGAACGGTTACTGCGCTCAGAAATCCGTCAGCGGTCGAATACTGAAGGGCGGTCGCGCGCTGCTCGCCCTGCAACAGGAGCTGCACGCCGCCAAGTCCACGCTGAATCTGACCGATGCGCGCAATGACGCCCATCGAGTAAAGGATGTCAGCAGTTGGCTCTTCGGTGTTGTCGCGCTGTGCGACAGCGAACACAAGGCGGTCACCCTTTAGGGCTGCCTCGATCGCACGAAGTGTTGAAGGCCGTCCCGCCGCTATCGGCTGGGTAAGGCCAGGAAAAATCACGGTCCCCCTCAAAGGGAGAACTGGTAATGTTTGACGTTGTGCCATTGTCATTTCCGAAGACGAGATTCTATTTAGATACTACTCCAGACGCCTCCCATACTGCATCTTTTGCTCTCATTGTTTACGCCAGCCCGGCACGAATCGCAATACGGGACTGCTGAATTGACGCGGCCAAATGCCAATTAGTCCAACCGACGAGCTCGGCACACATGTGGCTCAGGTCCTCTCTGCAAACTATGAGCTAGAGAGCGAGGTCGGTCGCGGCGGTATGGGCATCGTGTATTGCGCCCGGGACAGACGTCTCAAACGCGAGATCGCGATCAAAGTGTTGCCGCCGGAGCTGAGCTTCCGCGCCGACATCCGGCAGCGATTCCTACGCGAAGCAGAGACCGCCGCGCAGCTCAATCACCCGAACATCGTTCCGATCTACACCGTCGAAGAGCGCGACAATCTCGTCTACTTCGTCATGGCGTACATAAAGGGTGACAACCTCGGCCAGCGGCTGCAGCAGCACGGTCCGATACCGCCGGTCGAAGTCCGGCGCATTCTGCGCGAAGTGGCCGATGCCCTCTCGTACGCGCACAACCGCAACGTCATCCATCGCGACATCAAGCCGGACAACATCATCATCGACGAAGAGACGGGTCGCGCGATGGTCACCGACTTCGGCATCGCGCGCGCTCTTACCGACAGCGGCGACTCCCGGCTCACCGCGACGGGAATGGCGATCGGAACTCCGGCCTACATGTCGCCTGAGCAGTCCGCCGGTGATTCCGCTATCGATGGACGCAGCGATCTCTACTCACTTGGCGTCGTCGGCTATCAGATGCTGTGCGGTCAGCCGCCATTCGTCGCCAATAACACGCCTTCCATGCTGGTGAAGCATCTCTCCGAGAAGCCGATCCCCGTGGACGAGCGGTGGCCCGACCTGCCGCCGGATCTCTCTCGCGCCGTGATGATGTGTCTGGAGAAGGATCCGGCTGACCGCTTCCCGAACGCCGCTGCCTTCGCGGTCGCACTCGACGGCGGCGCGATGCCGACGCTGGCGACGCGGGCGCAGCCGGCTGCATCGACAGGCGGGGCACGCGGCGAACGCCAGCGCGACCTCGGCGAGGTGCTGCGCGACCAGATCACCGATACGATACGTGATCGCTACACGCCGCCGACGCAATCGCCATACATGCCAACGCAGCCGAGCGCGGAGGAGATGAGCAGATGGCAAGCGCCGATGGTCGTCTCGTTCCGGCGCAAGCTCGCGCCCTATCTCGCGGTGAACGCGATCCTGGTTCCGATCTCGCTCTTCTCGAATCACGACTTCATCGCGCTCACGGTCATCTGGACCGTGGCCCTGGCGTTCAAGTACTCGAAGCTGTGGGCCGCGGGATACGACTGGCGTGACGTGTTTCGTCAGCCACGCAACCGGCTGATCTTCGATGTCGCCGCCGAGACGATCGATGATGCGAGGGCGTTGTTCGACGACAAGAAGCGCGAACAGGTTCGCGCGCGGGCGCGGTCGCGAGGGCAGGGATTGTACTCGCCCATTTCTCCCTTTCCGACGATGCAGCCGTTCCAGCCCTACCCGAGAATCGGCGGCCCGACAACGAGTCTGAGCCCGATTCCCGCTGGATCGCCAGCGCCCTTCGCGGATTCGCGGTATGGATCCGCGATTCGTGAAGCGGAAAATGATCATCGCGAGATCCATAGGCAGCTCCTCAACATGCCGGAGACTGAGAGAGAGCAGATTCCTGAAGTCGCGGCATCCGCCGACGCGGTATTCAGGAAGGTGCAGCAGCTCGCGCTGTCTCTCTCGGACATGGATCGAAGCGCCGGTCGCGAGACACCCGAGAGCGTCGAGAAAGAGATAACGACGCTCGAATCGCAGGCGAACCCACTCGACTATAGCGCCAGCGAGGGGCGCGTACGTCGACTCGCGATGCTGCGCCGGCAGCGACGCGCGCTCGCGGACATTGCGCGCAAGAAGAAGGAAGCTCAGGAAAAACTGGATCACTGCCGCCAGCTCCTGAGATCGATGCGCCTGGAGCTGGTGCGCTTCCGCACCGGCGGTCTGAACGCTCAAGCGACCGGCCTCACCATGGTTACTCAGCAGGCACAGAGCGTGGTAAGGGAGATGGGCTATCTCTCCGAGGCCAACGCCGAGCTGAACGCGCTCTGACCCCGGGCGCGTCGCGCCTCCGCGATACCAGAACATGATGATCGCGGCACGGCTGGGAACGATCGGGCTCTTTTCGGTTTTGCTCGCTTGCCAAGGGGACAAGGGCGCTCAGAGCGGTGCATTGTTTCCGGTGTCGCGCGGCGATGTCGCATCGTCCACCCAGGTAAGAATTGATTCAGTCGTGCCCGTCGCTCACGTTCCGACCCCCGACACGCTTCGGGGCCTATATGTTAATCGATGGGCGGCGCTCGGTAGCAAACTCGATCGACTGATCGACGTCGCCAGGAAGACCGAGATCAACGCCCTCGTCATCGATGTAAAGGATGACCGCGGGTTCGTGCTGTATCGATCGAGTGTCCCGCTGGCGCGCGAAATCGGCGCGGACACCGCCGACGGACACTGGATGCCGCGCGCGAAGGTACGCGCTGTCCTCGACACCATGACCGCGCACGGCATCTACCCGATCGCGCGCATCGTCGTCGCCAAGGATCCGCTCCTCGCCCAGAAGCGCCTCGATCTCGCGATCAAACGGAAATCCGATCTCGAACCGTGGCTCGACAAGAACGGCAGGCCATGGCTCGATCCGCACCAGCGCGTCGTCTGGCAATACGCTGTTGATCTCGCGCGCGAGGCGTATGACGTCGGTTTCAGCGAAGTCCAGTTCGACTACGTGCGCTTCCCGGACGAGAAGCGGCTCATCTCAGAAACCGTTTTTCCTCTGGCCAACGGCCGCTCACGCGCTCAGGTCATCCGCGACCAGCTGGGCTTCGTTCGCGCTGCGCTCAAGCCGCAGCACATGCGAGTCACCGTCGACGTCTTCGGGCTGACCGCGACTGACACCACCGACATGGGAATCGGACAGCGGTGGGAGATGTTCGTCGACCAGGTCGACGTCGTGCTGCCGATGATCTATCCGTCGCATTTCGCGCGCGGCACTTACAGGCTGCGCCATCCCAACGCGCATCCGTACCAGACCATTGATCGCGCCCTCAAGGACGCGATCGCCCGGAGCGATTCCGTGCCCCACGCCGCGCTGATAATACCCTGGTATCAGGACTTTACGCTCGGCCCGCCGCGCTATGAGGCAGCGCAGATTCGAGCCCAGATGAAGGCCGGATACGACAACGGGTTCCAGAGCTGGATACTCTGGAACCCGAAGAGCAACTACACGCTCGCGGCGTTGAAGCCGCAATAGTAGCTGGACCTTAGCTGCTGCCGTTGCGGCGAGCGTCCATGCGCTCTTTCATCTCGTGCAGATTGTGGTCGAAAGTCTTCTGCTGATCGGCGGTTAGGATCGCGCGGATCTCGGCGGCTTGCTGGTTCTGGAGATCCGCGATCTTGGCGCGGGTCGCCTCGTCCGGTGGGCCACCCGTGGCTTGAACCGACTTGCGCAGCTCCAACTGTTGCGGCGCGTACTTCTCGCGGATCGTCTTTACCTGCGCTTTCTGCGCGTCTGTCAGGGTGATGTCCTTGAGGAGCTGTCCGCCCATTCC
>JBGQIT010000050.1:0-11449 GCA_041498575.1 Gemmatimonadaceae bacterium | reverse complement strand
CTGTGAGAGAGCTTAGTCAGCTTAAGGCTGATTCCTTGTCGGTGTTTCCCTGTTTTCCTGCGGGTATTGACCACCCTCGCGTCTACTGCAGCTGGAGTTCGTGGACGCTCGAGCGGGGAACGCGCCGGATCGGAAGCTCTTTACGGTTTCGCTTTACCCTTGCCGACTGACCATACATAGGATGCCACAGCCATTGCTTCGGTCGCCGAAATTCCGCCGGGGTATGCGACCATCAGGGTCGACGGCACGCCGTGCGTCGCAACGTGATAGATTGCGGCGAATTCGCCGTTTTTTGCATCTCTCCAGGCATGAGGCATCAA
This sequence comes from Gemmatimonadaceae bacterium, assembly GCA_041498575.1. Classification (GTDB taxonomy): domain Bacteria; phylum Gemmatimonadota; class Gemmatimonadetes; order Gemmatimonadales; family Gemmatimonadaceae; genus UBA4720. The sequence goes on along the minus strand of JBGQIT010000050.1, from coordinate 11,129 downwards.
AGTCGGAGCGATCTGCGACCCTTCGAGCTTTTGTCCGTGACATGCAAAGCACGTCCCTTTGCCGTGAAAGATTGCCCGACCCAAGTCCACCATCGCGGGGGTGATCGCGCTCGTATCCGGCTGCACTGGGCCCTGTCGATGCAGCGCGAGCGCGCTCGCACCGGCGAACATCACCATCGCGACCGCCAGCAACAGCGTTCTCACAGCTGTTCGTAACCCCCGGGGCTCGGAATAGCCGGCTTCAAACCGTCGTAGACCGCTGCCATATCTCTTCGAGCGACATTCGACCAGGTCCGTTCAATGCGAACGTAAGACACGCTCCGAGCAGCGTGAGCTCGAATTCGTAGCCATACGGCGCGAAAAAGCCGCCATGCACACGCGCGACGAGTATGGCAATCACCATCTCAAAGGCGAGTAAAGCGCCAGCAAGTCGAGCAAACACTCCGAGCAGGATCGCCAATCCTCCGAGCAATTCTACCGCGATGACGACCGTCGCGGACAAGAGTGGCAGTGGAAGCCCGAGTTTGCCCATGATGTCCGCGGTTCCGCCGGGGCCGAAGATGAAGAGCTTCTGCGCGCCATGCATCAGGAACACGAGGCCCACTACAATCCGCAGTGGCAACATCCCCCATTTGGCGAATCGCGCGCCCGTATGAATCATCTCAACTCTCCGCGTTGTGACGTGCTTGATCGCTCATCGAATAGCCGGAAACCTCCGCTAGAACGCCACCCACAAATAAGCGAAAAGGGTGTTGTTGTCCGCTGCCTTGCGACCGGCGGCGTCGTAATCGCTTGAAGAGCCATTGAACAAGTTGTATACGACGTACTGAAGTCCGAATCGTGTATTCTGCCACGGGTTGACCGCAAATTCTCCAATCTCTCCCCTCGAGTTGGGGCTTCCCGTGCGACTCCCGGTTACCGATGCAGGAGCAAAGATGACGGCATCGCTCGTGCCCGTGGTCTGGAAGTAACCCGCGCTCAGCGCGTACCGCAGGCTCGGCTCGAATGTCAGATTGGTTCGAAACGTGGAGAGCGTCTCGTGCAGGTTTGCGGCTTCAGGCGGCGCGGCAGCCACGAACCCTGAAAGAGTCTGGCTCTCGTGAATGAACGCCGCTCGCCCAATCCACATGCCGATCTTGGCTTTGTGCTCGATCTGCGCATCAACCGCTGCGTCGGTGTAGTTGTTCGTTGGCCCGCTGACGCCCTGCGGAAATAAGCGCGCCGCAAAGCCATACGTTCCGATCATCCCGTACGTGGAGGGCCACACGTGCTGCAGGGCCACTCGCCAATATGGGATGACGCCCTTGGTCACGTTTGTCGCGGTTCCGTCGAGCGGCTCCGCGGCGCCTTGTGGCGCGGACCTGTAAGCCGTGAGCTCGGTGTACAGCGTACTGTTGTACAACGAATAGGCGCCGAGCCCCGCCACCTGCTGACCAAGCCCGCCATCAATTAGGGTGCTGGCGGCGGGAGACGGGGCAACCTCGGAGCCCATGAACGGGAAGCCCCACGCGGGCACCGAATTCCACACATCCTGAACGGTCGGATTGTTGTGCAGGGTGAAACCGAAAAGCAGATCGCGGTTGGCTACGGTTGCATGCTTCGCCCAGCGCAAGTCGACGTTGTCGATTCCGATCGCCGCATCCGCCGCCGCGTAGGTGAACTGTGTGAACATCCCGACATGCGGAGTAATCTGCCCCGCGACGAAAAGACTTAGCTCCTGCGGAAAGCCCACAGTCCAATTCTGCGTTCCCGGCTGCGCCCGCGCAGTTTGCGTCAGGCCCGTCACTACCATCGCGGCCAACGGCGGAATCGTGGCCAACTTAAGTGATTCACGGCCGGTGCTGTCGCCTGGTTGACCTATCGTCGACAGCGAGGTGAGTGTGTAGCCATTGAGCTTGAACATCCGCCCGAATGGCGTGAGTTGCGGAAACTGGTAATGGCAGGCGCTACACGCCAGCCCGGTTTGGCGGGAAAAACTGGGAACAAATAGTTTTGCGAGAGCTGCATAAAGCGAAGCCGGAGCGACGGCGTGGTCGGCTGAAATGCCAAGGATTGCATGCGCGCGATCTGTCGCTTTTGTCAGACTTCGGTGTCGGCTTTCATCGGTTGGAAGGGCGCCCAAGGCGCTGGAGACGAGACCCAACGAGAGTAGTGCGGAAACCACGCTGACCCTGAAACCACCGTGTATCCGGCGAATGCCCATGGAGCCGTCCGAGTTAGTGAAGGAACGACTTGACTTGCTACGCGTACTCGCGCTAGCGCGTTAACGCTAGCGGCGGGGCCCGCCGTTGCTCCATCAGGGAATCCCTGATTCGACGTATTCGCTCCTCCAGGTGGTCCATGATTCGGTCCCGAGTGGCGGCGAGCCACTGCTGGACCATCGGCGACCAGACAACGGTCGGAACAGTTAGAGCAGCGGAACCCCAGAACTTGTCACGGAACATCTCGACGCTATGGCCAGCGTGCTTGTCGTGTCCTTCCTGTCCTTCGCGTCCTTGATGTCCCTGGTGCTCTTCGTGTTCTTCGTGTTCTTCGCGCGGTTCGTGGAGGGCGTGTGATCTCATCTATGTCTTGAGAGTTGTATGTTGCAACTGCGCCAACATCATCAGATGATTCGAAAACGTACTGAGTCAGCGCTTCCGCCGGCTCAACCACATGCTAAGCCACTCGATTAGGACGACACCCATGGATTCAAATGACGAGGTGATCGATCCCGTATGCGGGATGACGATCACGAAGGCAAAGGCGCCGTTCAACGTAGACTACAATGGGCTGGCCTATTATTTCTGTTCCACTCAGTGCGCATCGCGCTTCGACGCTGACGCTGACGCTTATGCAGCCGCCGCAAAGCTCAGTCTGCCAGGCTGGGGACAAACGCCGCATCCGGAAAGCGTGGTCAGTCAATTTCGGAAGAGCTGACTGGGGCCGCGCCAGACGACCGTGTTGAGGGAGAGCTACAGTTTCTTGCAGCGGCTGTTTTGAGAAGCGATCGTCAAGATCGCTGTTCCGACCACGGGCATCGTGCTCTCGATTCTAGCTGGCAGTCTGCAATCGTCATCAGTTAGATGAATCCGGATGACGCCTTCTCCTTTGTAGTGCCGGGGATCGCGCACGCGCATCTCCACCAGAATCACCCGCAACTCTCCCATTGGAGTCGGAATGACTTCGCGGCGGATTACGCTCACCGTTGTTGGATTTCGGGTGGCGTCGAAATGGCGGTCGAAGCGGTACGTCGACCCCGGCGTCATTGGAAGCGTGCGGATGAAATACATGAACGACAACTCGTCCAGTGGCGTGTTGCTGGGGCTTTCGCCTGTTCCCCCGTTCGCCGATTTCCATTCTTTCAGGTCAGGGTAGAAATCAACCGACTCGTCGTGACGCGTTAGCGGATTCTGCTCGTGCTTGAAGAAACGGAGTGACGAGCCGCGAAGCGGATCGAACCACGATGAGCTCCGGCTTACCGCGCTCAGGAACGCGATCCGAATTCGGGAGTCGAAACGCAGAAGGTAGGTGCTGGTCCCGCGGACATCGACCGGACCTTCGATCCACATCGTAGACGTCCCCACCTTGTTACCGTTCGCGAGTGTGACTTCATAGGTGAGCTTCTCTCCCACGGAGAAAGGCAGCGCGGCATTGTCGATGGGCGCCCAACCACCGGCGCAGACTCCAACGACCACGAGACCGATAAGTCCGGGTTGCCTGAGCAGGATGGTCCAGCGTGCACGGCCGGCGGAGTGCGTTTCGGGTGCGTCGAGGAGGATACGCGGAATCATGCCTCAAGATGCGACAGATCCGGGCGACGGACTGTCGGGGAGCACGATCGAACTTTCAGCAAGTGAACCCCGTTCTCGTGAGGGAAATCCTTACACACTCGCTCACGGGGTCTTCGAACCCGCCCATTTCATCATGGGATCGCAGGACGCTGGGATCAAGGACCGCGCGGAACGCGGCGATCGCCGACCATCTCAAGAGGCAGTGAGGAAAACTCTCACAAAAAAACAGCACATCTCCGACGGACGTCGATTGCGCGGGGTTGCACCTTTCGATCATGGGATTCTACGAAGAACGACCGCCACGTCATGGACATCGTAATCCGTCCGAGCTCGCTGAAGACGAGATGCTCTCGGCGATCCACGGAGATTTCTGCGGGATGCCGGAAGCTGTCGACGCGACCGTATCAGCGGCCAGCGCCGAACGGGCGTGTTTGACACACGCATTGTTGCCGTGGGCTGACGCTCATCCGTTCGTATCAACATCAGTAAAACCGAGCCTCAACGCTGACGGCCCTGACTCCAACCGAACGCCTTGCGCGGACGAAAAAGTCCTAAGAGGAATAGCGAGCCATGACAACGCAGACAGCTGAGACACCAGCCGCGGAATTAAAACCATCGCCGGCAGCACGAGGATTTCGTCATCTCTTCCGGCCCGGTGCTTCATTCAAGCTCGTGCTGGCCATTGAAAACGATGACAATGCTCGAGCCGCGATTCGCGTGACCGATGCTCTGACCGCACGAGGCGCGATGCCGAGCGTTATTCGTGCCACTGAGGTGATGGTGCCTGTTGCCGGAACTCCCGACTCAATGGTGTTTTACGCCGAGGCAGTTCTCGGCGAAGATTTCCACCAAGCGCAGGAGGAAACTCTGCGCGCGCTGATCGAGAGCACCACCGGGCGGGCTCAGCCATGGTCCGTAAAGAGCGTGATCGGGGATCCAGCTGTCTGCATCGCGGAGGAGGCTAAGGCTCAAAATGCAGCGCTCCTAGTGATGGGAATCCACCACCACGGCGCCTTCGAGCAGGCAATCGGTGAGAACACCGCCGCTCGCGTGATGGGAAGGGCAGCCGTGCCAGTACTTGGCGTGCGTCCGGCGTTATCAGGATTGCCGCGCCGAATCATGGTCGCCACCGACTTCGGCGACGCCAGCCGCGAAGCTGCCCATCTCGCCGCAAACCTGGCTGACCCCGGCGGTAGTGTAGTTCTCGTCCACGCCAGTCTGCCCACGCCGTTAGTTGAAGAGGGCGACGAGGGCGAGGCTCTCATACAACGTGAGGGCATTGAACACGCTTTTCTCCACCTGACCGACGAGATCAGCGAAGGCAAGTCGATTCAGGTTGAAACCGTTAACCGAACCGGCGACGCCGGCGCCCAGCTGATGGTTGCCGCCGCACTGATCTCGCCCGACCTGATCACGATTGCGAGCCAGCGACACGGCCTCATCACTCGCCTGCTTCTCGGAAGTGTTACCAGGAAGCTTGTGCGGGAAGGCAGCTGGCCGATGCTCATAACGCCACCGGCCAGACGTGGCTAACGCACCATGTTGAGCCCGTGCTTTCATGGGAGTCGGTCGTCGTCCTCGCTCATAGGAGTGAACCCTACACGATTCGCGAGCTTTGCCCGATAGTACGAGGCTGGTTTCCAGGGCACATTGCGGAGAGATCACAACGAGAGGTTCTACTGATGACAGTCCCGCCGATCGTCATCTCGCGTTGGGAGCGAAGGGAAAGTCTGAGCTTCCCGCTATCAGGCACCCAACAGAAAATCCTTGGCTACGTTTTTCTCCTCCACGGACTGGCCCACGCCGCGGTCGGAATCTGGGCCGCGGAAACCGGACGCTGGTGGATGGTGGCGTCCCTCTGGGAGCTCGCGATGGTTGGCTTCATCGCTGCCGGCTTCGGCGTTCTTGGGGTTAGAGGACTTCGCGATGTGTGGCGCGGAATCACACTCGTCGCTGCCAGCGCTTCGATACTGCTCTTCCTTTCCTCGCCGCACAAAGCATTTCTGATCGGACTGGGCATCGACATCACGGTCCTGGCACTGGCGGCGTACTCGCAAAGCGCCACCCCTGAGATAGACAAGCCGATCGGCCTGGCGAGAAAAATCAAGCGGCTGTCCGGCGTCGTTGTCGCCTGGCTGGTGCTGATCTACGTAGCGCTCATTCTTGCGATTCGCCCGTGGAATATCCAATGGGGGACGACCGGGGCCGAGCGCGCAATGACGCTGCCAGGAGACCAGCTGGTGCCTGTTGCGCACTACCGCATCGATCACGGAATCACGATCAACGCGCCGGCAACCGCCGTGTGGCCGTGGCTCATTCAGATCGGTCAGGATCGCGGGGGATTCTACAGCTATTCGGCGCTCGAGAATGCGATCGGGGCGCAAATTACGAATGCGGAGGGGATCGTTCCTGAATGGCAGTCGCGCCGCGTCGGCGAACTCGTGCGATCTGCTCCACCCAATTGGATGGGTGGTCGGTTCGGCTCCGATCTCGGCTGGAGGATTCTTGAGCTGGTTCCCGGGCAGGCGATTGTTCTCGAAGGTTGGGGAGCGTTCACGCTCTATCCAATCAACGACAGCACCACCCGCATGCTCATTCGCACGAGAGGTTCCGGGCTGCCGAGTGTTGGAAGCGTTGTCCTGTCGCCCCTTGGCCTGCTAGTGTTCGAGCCCGCCCATCTCATCATGGAAAGGCGGATGCTGCTTGGCATCAAGGAGCGTGCGGAGCGGAGTGAGGACAAGACTTTTTTTGTGGAGGAATGAAATCTTCGCCGAGTCGCCCCATCGTACCATCCGGATGGACTTGCGCGTTGCAGATTCACCCCTCGGTGCGCTCGATCGCCTCGAGAACGCGCGTGAGTCGCGCTTTCACGTCCTCAGCCAGCGGACGAATCTCTTCGTTACCGCTAAGCTGTAGCGCCTCCACCGGATCCATAACCGCGACGACGCTTCGGCCTGGCGTATCGTCGGCGTAGACCACGACGTTGCACGGAAGCAGGAGGCCGATGTCGCGCTCCGCCATGAGGGCACGGTACGCCAACGGGGGATTGCACGCACCCAGAATCACGTAGGGCCGGAAGTCGACGTCCAGCTTCTTCTTCAAGGTAGCGGCCACGTCGATCTCTGTCAGCACGCCGAATCCCTCGGCCGCCAATGCTTCTTTTGTGCGCTCGACCGCCCGGTCGTATTCGAGCGGGACCGTGGTACCGATGCCGTAGCGGGTTGTCTGTTCGATCATTGGAAGCTCCGATTGAGAAAGGGTCGATAGTGGTCAGGCGACGGGGCGCTTGGTGTCATCACTCAGCGCATTGCCGCCCGCTGCGAAGCATCGTGTTTGAGAAGTGAGATGCTGACCGCGAAGAGCCAGACGAGCGGCGGAATGTTGGCCACGACAGCAGGTCCCCCCGTCATTGAACGGGCTCTTCCGGGTGTTCGTCGCACCGTGACCTCCACGGCGCGGAGTTCAGTCGTGCTGGTGAGATCGGTTCGCCACACTTCTCGCAGACGCCATAGAGCTGAGGATTATCGTGCAACACTTGAAGCGCGCCATTGATCGCCACGAGGGTTGCTGACTCCTGGTCGGCGATGAGCTGGTCGATCTCCCGCTCGATCATCGCCGCTTCGCCAAGAGCCTTTGTGGCGTGGCGCTTCTCTCGCCGGTCGATGACCGCGTTAGTGGCCGCGATCGTGAGCATCGACTGCGCCCTCGCGCGGCGAAGGATCTCTCTGTAATGCACCCGGTCGCCCGTTGTGACACACATGGCTCCTCCCGCCATCGTATGTCTTCATAGTCTCGAGCAGCGACCAAACGCGCAGTCGGGCGAACGTAGATTGACGTGTGGCGGAAAACCTTACGAGTGCCGTGTCGTGTCTCCCATCGGCCGCCTTGACATCATCAGGGTGAATGCCATCGCCACTACTTACGCCCCATCAGGACAAAGGTGATTCTGGCAGTGATTCGGTACTTCGTCACCTTGTTGTTCTCGACGACCGCTTTCATGCTGCCGACCCAGACCTCGGTGATGTTCTCGACCGTCTTCGCAGCCTCCGTGACCGCGTTCTTCACGGCATCGTCCCAGCTTTTTTCAGACTCTGCGATCACCTCGATGACCTTCGCAATGCTCGACATACGTGCCCGCCTTCGGTTGAATATGTGTGGAACACCGGTGCAGCTGATTGAATCTGATCGCCGAAAGGATTTCCGCCGTCGGCGAAGGCCTGAAGGTCCGTACGGAGTTTGCCGCTGAGGTGTTGGTCAACCCAGGAGCCAGTCCCCATGCTACCATGGAAAGAACATGCTTGACTCAGCGCCGAGCCAATGCTCAGACGCGGTTTCACCGACGCAGTCTCGTTTGCATGAGGGCGAATCCCGAGAGGACTGCGAGGAGCCCGTACATGACAAGTCCGTAGACGCACGCGGGAAGACCAAAGATCGTGCCGGGCGTTCCGACAGCCGGACAGGAGGCGACGGCTCCTGTTAGCTCACGGTATGAGAGCGTCGCCGAGAATGCGACCCCCGCCAGACTGAACACGAACACCACCCAGAGGGTGCGACGCAGAAAACGGGTACTGTCCAGCTCGCTCGTAGGCATTGTAACTCCGTCGTGCTCGTTGATGGTTTCGTCCATGGTCATGGCGCTCGCGAGATGGACGTCAACCGATATCGCAGCCGCGCGGCCATTCCCCCGTGTGCATCCAGCTGCTCCGCAGCGATCCCCGATACTTCCTCCACCAGGGCTGCCTGATCGATCGCCGATCGGACGGCATCTTCGGCGTCCGCGGCATGGTCGTCGAGATACCGGCGCGTGACGTACAGATCGCGCACGCGGCGCTCATCGAGAGCCTGTCGCGTGGCCGCGGGTCCCAGCGCGCCCAGCCCGGTGGCTTCGCCGCCATTGGCGATCTCGACGATGCGCGCCGCGTCCGCTGCATTGCGCAGTGTCGACGCTCCAACGCGCGCCGCTTCCGCCAGATCCGCTGCCGACGCGTGGATGTCGAGAGACTCCACATTCAGAACACGGTCCCGCGCGCGCGACGACAACCTCTCCGCCAGCTGTCGGCCAACCTTCGGAATGCCACCAGTGACGATCCATCCCTCGGCGCCAGCGACATGCATCGCGCGCTCGGCGGCGTCCGCGAGCATGCGATTCGTCCCTGCCAGCAGGCTCTCTTGAGCTTCGTCATGGCCGGTGGCACCGCGGGTGCCCGAGTGGAAACCCGGCCGGGGTGCGTCACCCATATGCGCAGGCTGCATGACCGTGTGATACGCGTGCAGCGTTTCGATGCGCTCGAGTTTGCCGCGATAGTACCGGTGTACGTCCGCTCTCTTCGCGTCCACCAGCACCACAGCGACTGGTCGGATCTCTTTCAGCGCTCGCATGTAGGGCGCTACGCTCATCCCGGTACTCCACACGGCCTGCGTCGGCATCGGCACGGGGAGCAGCGATGCTTCGTGCACCCAATCAGCCGTTATGAACGCGGCCCAGCCGTGCGCTCCCACGTTCCCCGTGAACGCTTCGAGCTCATGGTCCAGCAAGCGCACGCATTGGTCGAAGCCTTCGCGCTCCGCGTGGGGCGACCCGGCCAACCAAGCGCGCAGATCATCCAGGCTGTGGTCGAGCTGCATCCGCCACACCCGCTGTTTTGCGGGGTCACGCTCGGTGCCATCGAGATATACACTCAGAACGCGGGTGCCTCTGAGCGAGTGTTCCAGCGCGACCAGCTGTGAGAAGTTCAGCATGCCATCGCACGGTACACGCCGCCGACGTTCGGCGCAGTCAGGAAAATTCGCATTGGTATGTAGGCATTACTCGCACTCAGTCCGTCCGACCACGACGTGAACACGACGGGAAAACCGGCAGCCGAGCCATCGAATGGATTGTCGCGACCACGCGGAACCGGCTGGGTGTGAGAACGAACGTCAGGGCATCCCGCACGGAGCACGCGGGATGCCCTTATAGACGCGGGTCTGAGGCAAGGCTACCGTAAGCGTATCTGGCGCGTGACCGCGCGGCAGGCGTTACAGGAGTCCCTCGCTATCATGGCGACGATCTTAGGACCAGTGAATTCCTCGCCCGTGTCCTCCGAGGAGCAGGACGAGCGGCGCATCATGGAGGCGGTACGCGAGCTCGCGCTCGAGTTGAGCGGGGACCGCGCGGCGAGCGCCGTATCTCCGACTGCTTCACTGGAGCGTGACATCGGCCTCGGCAGCCTCGAGCGAGTCGAGCTCCTCACGAGATTGGAAAGCAGCTTTCAACGCGAGTTGGGCGATCGTTTTCTGATGCTCGATACCCCGCGCGAGATCGCACGCGCGCTGTCACAAGCCCCTGTCGTCCAGCGAGCAGAGAGGCGACTGATTCCACATCCCGCCGCGGCGACTGCCGTGCCTCTGCCCGAGATAGCGACCCTGGTCGAGGCACTGAGCAAACGGGCCGCTGCCGAGCCGGCGCGGGTCCATGTTCATCTGCGTGTCGACACACGCACTCAACCCGTCACCTATGGCGAGCTTTGGGGTGGAGCGAGGCGGGTTGCCGCCGGATTGACGGCACGCGGTATCAAGCGAGGAGAGCCCGTCGCAATCATGTTGCCGACGAGCCTCGACTACCTGCAGTCGTTCATGGGCGTTCTCGCTGCAGGTGCGATCGCCGTGCCGTTGTATCCGCCCGCGCGACTGGACCGCATGGAGGAATACCTCAAGCGTCAGTCTCGCATCCTCGCGAATGCCGAATGTCGGCTCCTTATCTCCATGCCCGAAGCTGTCGCCGTCGCCCGACTGCTTCGCGCTGGCGCGCACGCTGTCTCCACGACCACGACCGTCGAGGCGCTTTGCGCGGGCGAGGAACTGGGTGATGGCGCGGAGGTGACAGCAAGCGACTACGCACTGATTCAGTACACGTCCGGCAGCACCGGGGACCCAAAGGGCGTGCTGCTCTCGCACTCCAACCTGTTGGCGAACATTCGGGCGATCGCGACGGGCATCGACTTGCGCCCGACCGACGTGGCGGTGAGCTGGCTGCCGCTGTATCACGACATGGGTCTCATCGGCACGTGGCTGAACACGATCGTCCATGGCATTCCTCTCGTGCTGATGTCCCCGCTTGCATTCCTCGCGCGTCCAGAACGCTGGCTATGGGCCATCCACGAGCGGCGCGCGACGCTGTCGGCCGCGCCGAACTTCGCGTACGAGCTGTGTGTGCGCAAAATCCGCGATGAAGCCATCGAGGGACTCGACCTCTCATCCTGGCGTTGCGCCGCCAATGGATCGGAGCCGGTAAGCGCCGCGTCGATCGACCGGTTCGTCCACCGCTTCGAACCCTTCGGTTTCCGCCGAGAGGCGATGACGCCGATGTATGGACTG
>JBGQIT010000049.1:0-11514 GCA_041498575.1 Gemmatimonadaceae bacterium | reverse complement strand
TTCACGCCCACCACACCGACCCCCGCGTTTCCGGTGGGCGCGATCAGCGATCCTTACGAGATGTACCTGAACGACATCTTCACAGTGACCGCCAATCTCGCGGGCGTGCCGGCGATGTCCGTTCCCATCGGTAGGGTGCGGCGACTGCCGGTCGGCGGCCAGATCATCACTGCGCACTTCGACGAATACACAATGTTCCGCGTGGCCTACGCGCTGGAAGCGGCGCTCGGGGCCGAGGCCCACCAATGAGCCGCGAACGATACGAGATGGTCGTCGGGCTCGAGGTGCACGTCCAGCTCAAGACGCGCACCAAGGCGTTCTGCGGCTGCTCGACCGATTTCGGCGCGCCCCCTAACGTCAACACGTGTCCTGTGTGCCTGGCGCTACCGGGCGCCCTGCCGGTTCTGAACGAGCGGGCCGTCGAGTTGGCAACGAGAGCGGCGCTCGGACTCGGATGCAGAGTCAATCCGGTTTCCGTATTCGCTCGCAAGAATTACTTCTATCCAGACTTGCCCAAGGGTTATCAGATCTCTCAGTTCGATCAGCCTCTCGCTAGCGGAGGATCTGTCGTCATCGGCAAGAACGAGAAAGGGGACGATCTCCAGATCGGAATAACGCGCTTGCACATGGAAGAGGACGCTGGCAAGTCGATTCACGACCGCTACCCCGGCGCGACCGCTATCGACCTCAATCGGGCCGGCGTTCCGCTGATTGAGATCGTGAGCGAGCCTGACATCCGGACCTCCGCTGGTGCCGGCGCTTATCTTCGGACCTTGAAACAGATCCTCCAGTATCTGGACGTGAGCGATGTGAGCATGGAGGAGGGAAGTCTTCGTGTCGATGCGAACATAAGCGTCCGTCCGCCCGGGCAAGCGACGCTCGGGACGAAGACCGAGGTCAAGAACATGAACTCGTTCTCCGCGGTTGAACGGGCGCTCGAGGCTGAATTCGAAAGGCAATGTGCCCTGCTCGATTCCGGCGGCAAGGTGGAGCAGCAAACGCTGCTGTGGGATGGCGCGCGCGAAACGGTTCGCCCGAGCAGAACGAAGGAGGGAAGCCACGATTACCGCTATTTCCCGGAACCTGATCTGCGCCCGCTGATCGTGGATGAGAAATGGATATCCGATGCGCGGAAGCATCTTCCGGAGCTTCCAGAGGCGCGGAAGCAACGTCTGGCGCAGGAATTTGGGATTTCGCACGTCGAGGTAGAGCAGCTAACCGCGACGCCGGCTCTTTCCGACTACTTCGAAGCCGTCGCCCGCGCGTCGGGAGATGGAAAGGCGGCCTACAACTGGGTGATGGGTGAGGTGCTGGCTGCGCTTCGCCCCTCGGGCGGAGACATCACGCACTTCCGGGTTCGCCCGGCTGATCTCGCCGAACTCCTCAATCTCGTGCGCGACGGCACGATTAGTCATACCGCCGGGAAGCGCGTGTTCGCGCAGATGGTCGAAACCGGCAAGCAGGCAGCTCAGGTAGCCGCCGACGAAGGACTGCTGCAAGTCGGCGATGAAGGTGCGATCGCGACGTGGGTCGACGAAGTTCTGAGTGAGCACCCCGAGGAGGCCACGCGCTACCTAGCCGGTGAGAAAAAGCTTCAGGGAGTATTGGTTGGCTTCGTGATGAAAAAGTCGAAAGGCCGCGCCGACCCGAAGCGCGTGAATCAGTTGCTGTCGACGCGAGGCGGGTAAAGGGGTTCAGGTAGACCCGCCGCGTAGCGCAACACCGACCGTGGTAGCCCGAAGTGCTGCTGGGCCTGCTCCAGGACGTGCTCCTCACCGCCTCGCCGCAATGCCGCGCGGCGAACCTTCTTCGCCTCGCGCAGCGGAGCCGTACCGGCCGGATCCAGGTGGAAGGGCTCGGCGCGATCCAGTCGGGTCAGTAGATCGACTACGTAGTCGAACGCGCGCACCATGTACGTGCCTACTTCCTGCTCGGCCAGATCCCAGCGGCTCTTTTCCTCGACCAGATGGAAGATTCGCTGCCACGATTCCGAGTCGGCGACGTAAACCATTCCGCGAAAGATTCTTCTGTTGGTCGGCGTGCTGAAGATGGTCGGGCTGAGAATTCGGTCGAGATGCTCGTCGGAGTGCGAATGGTCGCGAAGGATCAGCTGCTTCGCGGTCCGGCTGAATCGCTCGCCGATGTGCATGTCGAAGCGGCTCTCCCAGTAGCTGTGGCCGAGCGCCGCCGTGGAGGACGTGATGGTGAGTTGGTGGGGCACGAAGTAATTGTGCGCGACTGAGTCCGCGGCGAGATGCGCCAGATAACCGAGCGCAAACGCTCGAAGCGCCTCCGATTCCGCTTTATCATGTATCTCGAACCCGACGTTCCACGAGTGGCAATGTCGGCCCGCGGCGGCGTATTTCTTCGCGATGCTCGTGTCAGCCGCGATTGAGCCGTAGAGAAAATCATACGGGTAGGCGGATAGCAGCTCGGCGATGCCGGAGGGTAGTAGCGCAAGCGAGCGCATGACTGCTTCTCCCAGGAAGATGTGGGTCCCAGGAGTCCAGGCGTGCGCGATCGCCGGCGTGAGCACCAGCGCCAGCAGCACCGCCAGCGCGATGCGGCCGGACGATCTCATTCCATGCGGCCTAGATCCCGATGCGCTTGCGCTGCCGCCGCACTGCTTTGCGGAGATCGTTCAGCTCGTCCTTGACGACGTCATTGATCGCGCCGCGCGCGGTATCTACGTAATCGCGCACCTGTTCAACCATGTCGTCGACGGGAATCCGGTCCACCAGCTCCTCGCCACGGTCCACGGCTGTTCTGAATCCGCGCTTGGCATATGGTCCAGCCCACCGCGCGCCTTCCACGGCGCGATCACCGGCCCATCTCGCGCCTTCGAGGCCACGGCTCCCGGCCCACTTCGCGCCTTCAACTCCGGCCAATCCCGCGAGCGCTGCGCCCCGACCCGCGTAGCGAACGAGTGGTCCGACTGGGCGCCGGCCCGATGGCCCTCGCCGCAGGAGCAGCGTGATTCCTGCGCCGACCGCCGCTCCGATGATTGCCGCGGTCAGAAGGTCGTATTGCTGCTCACGCTCCTCGTCCAGCTCCATTTCTGGGTCGGACGCGCGGGCGCGGTTTCTCCCCACTGTCGGCTCTGTCTTCGTCGTAGTCCCCATCGTTCCAGTCCTCCTCGTCAAATGCCTGATTGATTCCCGTTTGCACGCCGCGGATCGTCGACGCAGTCGTCACGAACGCCGACTCCGCCTCCTCCTGCACGACCTCCAGCAGCGCATTCAGCTGATTGATCCTGGCTTCCGCCGCACTCGCTGCCTGCTGCAAGCGCTGATTTACGGCGGCCACCGTCTGACTCACCTGCTGTATGTCTACGCGGATTGCGGTCGAGATGTAATCGGCGTTGTCCGCGATCGCGCTGGCGTGCCGCATCAACGGGTTGATGTCCCCGTAGATCTTGTCCAGCATGTCGCTGACTTTCTTGTAGCTCTTCCTGAAATTCCAGGCTGCCGGCACGAGCGCCACCGTCAGGATGATAACGGTGATGGTCATGATGCCGCTCGCCACGCTGGTGATCTTTTCCCACAATCCCGGCTCGGCCACGACCTGTTTCGTGTAGATCGTGTCGGGAAAAGCACGGGCAGCCTGCAACAGCAGTTCAGTGCCGCTACCGATCCATCCCATCATGTGCGTGAAGTGTGCAAGGGAGAGGCCATTTATCGAGGGGTTTTAGTTCACGGTACAAAGAGTGCTCAGTACGATATATTTTCGCAACAGATCTTCACCACCGACCTTAATCAACATGCCAGCAGTGCAATTCGTCGTCGAGGGAGGCAGACCCCTCAGCGGCTCTATACGACCTTCCGGAAACAAGAACGCGGCCCTCCCGATCGTGGCGGCGGCGCTCATTTCCCAAAACAAGGTTCACCTCGAGAACGTCCCGCGCATCCGCGACATCGAGACGCTCGTCGAGCTAATTCGCTCGGTCGGCGCCGAAATGGAATGGGTCGGCCGGAATGCGCTCGATGTCCATGCCAAGGATCTGCGTCCAGCGGATCTCAATCCGACCCTGTGCGCCAAGATCCGGGCGTCGATCCTTCTCGCGGCGCCCCTTCTCGCGCGCTGCGGACAGGTGACGTTGCCGCCACCCGGTGGCGATGTGATCGGGCGCCGGAGACTCGATACGCATTTCCTCGCGCTCGAGCAGCTCGGCGCCCAGTTCACCCACGGCAAGATGATCGAGATGCGCGTCAACGGCTTCCGCGGTGCCGACGTGTTTCTCGACGAGCCGAGTGTCACCGCGACCGAGAACGCCCTCGTGGCGGCGTCGGCCGCGACCGGCACGACCGTTCTACGGAATGCCGCCAGCGAGCCCCACGTTCAGGATCTGGCGCGCTTTCTCATCGCGCTGGGGGCGGAGATCGAGGGCGTCGGCACGAACACCATGACCATTCAGGGCGGCCGTGCGCTCGGCACCACGTCGGTCACGCACACCATCGGCCCCGATCACATCGAGGTCGGCTCCTTCATCGGCCTCGCCGCGGTCACGAAGTCGGAACTGAGAATCGAGAACGCCGGCGTCGAGCATCTTCGCTCCACGCTGATGGGCTTCTCCCGCCTCGGGATCGAATGCAAGGTTGATGGCCCGGACCTGATCGTGCCGGCGAAGCAATCAAGGCAAATCCAGGCCGACATGGGCGGTCACGTTCCGAAACTGGAAGACCAGCCGTGGCCCGCGTTCCCGGCGGATACGATGTCCATCGCGATCGTTACCGCGACGCAGTGCGACGGACTCATTCTCATGCACGAGAAGATGTTCGAGTCGCGCATGTTCTTCGTCGACAAGCTCTCCACTATGGGCGCGCGAATCGTGCTCTGCGATCCGCACCGCGCGCTGGTCCACGGCCCGTCGCGGCTGCGCGGCGCGTTCCTCGAGTCGCCTGACATTCGGGCCGGAATGGCCCTTCTGCTCGCGGCGTTATGCGCCGAGGGCACGAGCTTCATAAACAACGTCGGCCAGATCGAGCGCGGCTACGAGCGCATCGATGAGCGCCTCAATGCGCTCGGAGCCGCAATCACCCGCGTCGACGATCGCCGTCAGTAGCGTGAGTGAGGTTCCGAAGGAGGTAATCCCCGATTTCGAGAGCTGGGGGCTTCGCGCCTTGACAACGACCCGTGACGCCGGATCCTTCGGTCTCTCCGGCACCGATCCGGTCAACGAAGTCATGGGTCGATGGACCGCCGTGCAGCGCGAGCTTTCTGACACCGCTCGACGGTTGGCATCGATCCGGCAGGTTCATGGCACTCGCGTCCTCGTGCACACTGGCGGGTGGGAGGGATGGCTCCGTGGCGAAGAAGCGGACGGACACATAGCGTCCGAGAAAGGAATCGGGCTCGCGGTCGGCGTGGCCGACTGCGTTCCCGTGTTCATCGCCCACCCCTCGGGTATCGTTGCGCTGCTGCATTCCGGGTGGAGGGGAACCGCCGCCCACATCACTACCGAAGCCATCGCCGCGCTCGCCAGATATGGGCTGCCGCCAGACGAGCTGGCGATCCACCTCGGCCCGGCGATTTGCGGACGCTGTTACGAGGTGAGCGTCGAGGTCAGGGAGCAGCTCACCGGACAGCCTGCGACCCGGCCGGGGCACGTGGACCTGAGGTCCCTTATCGCCGAGCACGCCACTGAGACGGGCGTACAGAAGATCACCGTCAGCGCATCGTGTACTCGCCACGATAACGATCGCTTCTTCTCACACCGCGCGGGCGACAAAGGCCGGCAGATAGGGGTAATCGCAGCTCAGGCGGGACGCGAGGTCGGTCACCTTGACTCGCCTCAGCCACCTTTCTACATTGTATAGGGCGTTCAACTCGGCGGCCAACACTGATGTGGGGATCCCCCCACATTTTTTTGTCCCTGAAAGAAACCTCGAACCTGGATGAACGAAACGCTGGAATCTCTTGTGGCATCGGAAATTAAGCCATTTGGGCTAGAGCTTTTCGAGTTCAAGATTGGCGGCAGTAAAGGCCGGCCCGTTCTCGACGTTCGCGTCGAGCGCGAGGACGGAGAGAAAGTGACGGTCGACGATTGCGCGGCGGCGTCGCGCGTGATCGAGACGAGGCTGGATGCGGAGGATTTTGGGGGCAAGAGATACGTGCTCGAAGTCTCCTCACCGGGAATCGAAAGGCCGCTTCGGAACGCGAAGGATTGGAGGAAGTTCGTCGGCAGGAGCGCGGTAGTCACCACGAACGTAGTGGGCGATCCGGCCGGTCGACGGACGGACGAAGTTGAGATCGCCGGTGTCGAAGGGGATACCGGACAGGAAGTTGTGATAGTGCATGATGAGCGCGGCGATGAGCGGCGCTTTCCGCTTGCCGCGGTGGAGAAAGCCCGGCTGGCGTTTCACTGGAAAAGGTAGAGGCAGAGGACATGGCGGCTTCAGTAGAAATTCTGACGGCGATCCGCGAGTTGACCAACTCGAAGCAGATCGATCGCGCCGAATTGCACGGGCTTCTCGAGGACGGCATCAACGCCGCTCTCGCCAAGAAGCACGGACCTACGGTGCAGGCTGAAGTCTCAATCGACGAGAACAAAGGCGCGATCAAGATCGTTCTGCTCAAGACTGTTGTCGATGAAGTGACCGACGCGGCCAGCCAGATCTCTCTCGAGGAGGCCCGCTTCGAGGACTCCGAGTTTCAGGTCGGCGACCAAATGGAGATTCCCGTTGATTTCGCCGAGTTCGGGCGCACCGCGGTGCAGGCTGCGAAGCAGCGCATCATCCAACGCGTCAGGGAAGGCGAGAGATCGAAGATTCGCGACGAGTTCTCCAGCAGAGTCGGAGACCTTCTTTCCGGAGAGGTCCAGCAGATCGAGCGTGGCAAGCTCGTCATCATGCTCAACAAGTTCCGCGAGGCGGAGGCGATCATTCCCTACCGCGAGCAGAACCATCGCGAACATTTCCATCAGGGCGATCCGATTCGCGCTGTCCTGAAGCGCGTCGAGGAGACCCCGAAAGGTCCGCGACTCGTTCTCAGTAGAGCGGACGCGCTGTTCGTGAAGGCGCTGTTCAAGCTCGAGGTTCCGGAGATCCAGCAGAATCTGGTGGAGATCCGCGCCAGCGCCCGTGAAGTCGGAAGCCGGACCAAGATCGCTGTGTTCTCGCGCGACGATTCGGTCGATCCGGTCGGTGCTTGCGTTGGTCTCAAGGGCTCGCGCGTTCAGGCTGTCGTCAACGAGTTGGGGGGCGAGCGAATCGATATCGTTCCGTGGTCGGCCGATCCCGAGCGCTTCGCCAAGCTTGCGCTAGCGCCGGCGCGCGTCGCTCGCGTATTCAGCGATCCGGCGACGAAGACGATCCAGGCTATCGTGGACGAAGATCAGCTGTCTCTCGCCATCGGGCGCAACGGTCAGAATGTTCGACTCGCGTCGGAGCTCACCGAGTGGAAGATCGAGCTCTACTCGAGTCGTGAGTGGATGGAGCGCGGCACCGATCAACCGATCTTCGCTCCGCTTCCGACCGATGAGCCCGTGTCAGGCGTGAATCCGCGCCTCGTCGACATCGAGGGGATGCAGCCGGCAACGGTCGCGGTTCTCGAAGAGGCCGGTTACAAGACGCTCGACGACATCATCGATCTCGAGCGCGAAGACTTTCTGCGTCTGCCGGGAATCGCGCCCGAAGAGGCGGACCGTCTGATGGCGATCATCAACGAGCTGACGACCGACGAGTCGCCCGAGACGGGCGATGAAGCGGTTGCTACGACGGAGGCCGACGTCGAGGCGAGTAGCGAAATGGCATCCGAAGGTGGAAGCGCCGCTGCTCCCGAGGTGACGGCGGAAACGAAAGGGAAGGAGACGGAGTAGACGAAGTGGACGCCGTCCAGCAGCGAAAGCTCCTCGGCCTCATTGGCCTGGGGATTCGTGGACGCGGAGCGATCGTTGGTGTGCAGCGGGTGCGGGATGCAGCGAAGCGCGGCAAGTTGTTTCTGGCTATTGCCGCGCCCGACGCGTCGATCAACAGTTTGGAAAAAGTGCTGCCGCTGCTTCAGGCTCGCGGAATTGTGGTCATTGTTGGACCGCCTGCCGCCGAGTTGGGTTCGGCGGTGGGCCGCGAAACCACTGCAGTCGTGGGGATTGTCGATAGAGGTCTGGCAAAGGGGATTCGGGCACTAAGTCCGACGACGATGCCGGGTGGGCGTACGGAAGGGGAGGAGTAGGGTTGAGTAAGCTTCGAGTACATGATTTGGCAGGCGAGTTCGGGGTCCCAACCGACGAAGTGATCAATCTCCTTCGTCAAATGGACGTACCTGTGCGCAGCCATTTGAGTCCGCTGAGCGACGATCAGGTTGCTCGCATCCGCGCCCGTTGGGAGCGCGAGAAGCGAGCACGTGTTGCTGCTCCGCCAGCCGCTGCTCGTCGGCGGCGTGGAGCCGCGACCGCTGCTCCCGCGGCCGAAGCGAAGCCCGAGCCTGCCGCACCCGCAGAAGGGGCGACGAAACGTCGTCGTCGCGCGGCCACCGAGCCGGTTGCGGAAGCTCCCATTGAGGCACCGCCGGCCGTCGAAGTGAAATCGCCTGTTTCAGCTGCCACTCTCGCCGCTCCGCCAGCGCCAATCGCCGCTTCAGTGCCGGCCGATGCTGCGCCAATCGAGCGGCCCAGGACACCGGCAGCTCCCGCGCGGCCGGTCGCGCCGCCGCCTCAGGCTCAGACGGCGCACGCGGGCGATCGGAGCACCGATGCCCGCGAGCGTCAGCGTCCGCAGCCCGTAGTTCCGGGCGCGCCGCGCCCGCGCCCCGTTGCCACGGGAGCGCCGTACGCGCCGCCTCGCCCGGTCGCATCGGCCGCCCCGGGTGCGGGCACCGCAGCACCGGCGCGCCGCGATGATCGCGGCACAGGTCGCGGCGAAGATCGTGGTGGGCGTCGCGGGAAGAAGGGAAAGCGCGGAGTCGATCAGGAAGCGGTGTCGGCGAACATCGGCAAGACGATGGCGTCGATGCGCGGGCCAATTCGTCGCGGCGGAGCGCGCCGCGCCGAGGATGGCAGCTATCGTGAGGAACTCGCCGCCCAGCAGGCGGCCGAGGTGGAGCGTGAGAAGAAGACGGTTCGCGTCAACGAATTCATCACCGTCAACGAGCTGGCACAAATCCTCAAGACCCCGGCTGTCCAGATCGTCGGCTTCGCATTCAAGAACCTCGGGCTGATGGTCACCATCAACCAGCGGCTCGACTTCGACCAGATCGAATTGATCGCCGGCGAATTCGGCTTCCAGGCAGTGAAGGAGGAAGAATACGCGGCCGATCTCAAGACCTCGCCAACCGCCGATGACACAGCGGAACAGCTCGAGCCGCGTCCGCCCGTCGTCACGATCATGGGTCACGTCGACCACGGCAAGACATCGCTCCTCGACTACATCCGCAAATCGAATGTCGTCGCCGGCGAATCGGGTGGCATCACGCAGCACATCGGTGCGTATCACGTCTCGCTGCCTGGCGGGAAGTACATCACCTTCCTCGACACGCCTGGCCACGAAGCATTCACGGCGATGCGCGCGCGCGGCGCTCAGGTCACGGACATTGTGGTGCTCGTCGTGGCTTCGGACGATCAGGTGATGCCGCAGACGGTCGAAGCGATCTCGCACGCTAAGAACGCCGGCGTACCGATGATCGTTGCGATCAACAAAATTGACGTTCCGGGTGCAAACCCGATGAAGGTGAAGCAGGATCTCCTCCAGCACGGCGTCGTGCTCGAGGAGTTCGGCGGTACCGTTCTCTCAACCGAGGTCTCCGCGAAAAAGGGAACGAACATCGACAGACTGCTCGACCAGATTCTGCTGCAGGCCGAAATCCTGGACCTCAGGGCCAATCCGAACCGGAGCGCCACCGGTGCGGTGATCGAAGCACAGCTCGATCCGGGCAAGGGTGCGGTTGCGACGATTCTCGTCAGCAACGGCACGCTTCGCGTCGGCGACGATTTCATCTGCGGCATGTACTCGGGTCGCGTGAGAGCGCTGCTCGATGAGCGTGGCCGCGGCATCAAGGACGCGGGTCCGGCGATACCGGCTCAGGTTCTCGGCATCGGCGGCGTTCCAACGGCCGGCGATCAATTCGTCGTCGTGGAGGACGCTATTGAATCGCGGGAAATCGCGCAGCGCCGTCAGCGCCTCGACCGCGAAGCGAAGAGCCGTCGCACGGCCAAGGGAGTCGTGTCGCTCGAAGACTTCATGTCACAGACGGCACCGGGGCAGAAGCGGACACTTCGCATTGTCATCAAGGCGGACCAGGGCGGTCCGGCGGAAGCACTCGCCGACGCGTTGGGCCAGCTCGCACACGAAGAGGTCTCGGTCGACGTCATCCATCGGGGCGTTGGTGCGATCACCGAGAGCGACATCCTGCTCGCGCGCGCATCGGGTGCGATCATCGTCGGCTTCCACGTGCGGCCCGACAACAATGCGCGCGCGGCGGCCGAGCGTGAAGGCGTGGAGATCAAGCTGTACAAGATCATATACGAAGCGGTCGAAGACGTTCGGGCCGCGCTCGAGGGTATGCTTCGCCCCGAGGAGAAAGAAGTGGTGCTCGGCGAGGCACAGGTTCGTGAGCTGTTCAAGGTTCCGAAAATGGGCGTCATTGCCGGCTGCTCGGTGCGCAGCGGCGTCATCAACCGCCAGGGGCGCGTTCGCGTGATCCGCGACGGGGTCGAGGTTTACGACGGAGCCATCTCGTCGTTGCGCCGGTTCAAGGACGATGTCAAGGAAGTGCGCGAAGGTTTCGAGTGCGGAATTGGAGTCGAGAATTTCAACGACATCAAGGTGGGCGACGTGCTCGAATGCTACAAGAAAGAGCAGGTCGCGCGGACACTGACCTCGGTGGCGGGCGCTTCTGCGTAACACGCGTCGAGCGGACCGCGTCGCCGAAGCGGTCCGCGTCGAGGTGGCGACATTCCTCACCGAATCGGTAAAGGATCCGCGGATAGTGGGCTTCGTCACAGTCACCGGGGCCGAGGTCAGTCCCGACCTCCGGCACGCCCGCGTCTATGTGAGCGTGCTCGGGAGCGATACCGAGAAGAAGGCGACCTTCGACGGGCTCGAGAGCGTTGCCTCGCACCTCCGCTCGCGCGTAGCGCGCGAGCTCCAGCTGCGGGTTGCACCGGACATTCAGTTCAAGGAAGACGACACCATCGCTCGGGCCGCCCGCATCGAATCGCTACTCGCTGACGTGAAGAAGCAGGATGCCGCAGCGGGCCGTGGTCGCGAAGAAGACTGACCTCTCCGACGAGCTCTCCGCGCCCGCCCAGGGATTGCTGCTCGTAGACAAACCCGCGGGAATGACCTCGCACGATGTCGTCCAGCACGTGCGACGGGTCTATGGTGAGCGCAGCATTGGCCACCTTGGCACACTCGATCCTTTCGCCACCGGGCTGCTCGTTCTTCTCCTCGGTCGAGCGACGCGGCTCGCGACGTTCATCGAGGCAGAGCCCAAGGTTTACGAAGCGACGATCAGATTCGGGGAAGAGACCGACACCGATGATTCCACCGGGACGGTCATCCGTACTGCCCCCGCTCCGCG